>JAIRZG010000228.1 GCA_031267345.1 Zoogloeaceae bacterium | reverse complement strand
GCTACCGCTGCCGATTACGACCCCCGCGCGGACATGACAAAGAGGTTTTTTGCAACGGTGCAGAACAAGCTCCATTTTGCGGTTCACGAGCATACCGCCGCCGAGCTTATCCACGAACGCGTGGACAGCGACAAGCCCCTTGTGGGAATGACGAACTTCAAAGGCGATTACATCACCAAAGATGACGTGAAAATCGCGAAGAACTATCTTTCGGAAATTGAGTTGACGCGGCTGAATCTGCTTGTCTCCGCATTTTTGGACTTTGCGGAATTTCAAGCATTGGGGCAGAAGCCCATGACGATGAATGACTGGATCGCCGCGCTCGACAATCAGATACTCGCAGTCAAGCGCGAAGTATTGCAGGGCAACGGCAGAATCTCGCGCGCCCAAGCCTTCAAAAAAGCGGAGAAAGAATTTGAAATATATCGTGCAAGAGAAATGAAGCAGTTTGAAAGCGACTTTGACAGGGCGGTTAAATTGCTCTCGCAAAACGGTGGAGGCGCGGACAAATGAAGTTCAATTTCAAGATACAGCCGTTCCAGACGGAGGCGGTGGAGAATATCGTCCGGGTGTTCAGCGGCCAGCCGAAGCAAAACCGTATCACCTACCGCCGCGACGTTGGAAAGTACGAAAAGCCCACAGACTATCAGATGACGATGTTCACACCAGAGGCAGAGGACGAGGACGATACGGGTTACCGCAATGCGGCGCTGGAGCCTGACGACGCGCGGCTTTTGAAGAACATTCGCGAGATTCAGGCAGAGAGCAATATCAAGTTATCCCCATCGCTCGTCAAGGAGCTTGGCGCGGCGAGCCTTGACGTGGAGATGGAAACAGGCACGGGCAAAACCTATGTCTATATCAAGACGATGTTTGAACTGAATGAGCGGTACGGGTGGAGCAAATTCATCGTGGTCGTGCCGTCCATCGCCATCCGCGAGGGCGTGAAGAAGTCCTTTGAAATCACGCAGGAGCATTTCATGGAGCAGTACGGGATAAAGGCGCGGTTCTTCGCCTACAATTCTTCCAACCTCCATCAGCTTGACGAGTTTTCAAGCGGTTTCGGCATCAACGTGATGATTATCAACATTCAGGCGTTCGCCACGTCTCTGAAAGAGGACGGCAGGAGCAAAGAGAGCCGCATCATCTACTCCAAGCGGGATGAGTTCGGCTCGCGCAGGCCGATTGACGTTATCAAGGCGAACAGGCCGATTATCATACTGGACGAACCGCAGAAGATGAGCGGCGCGGCGACGCAGAACGCATTGAAAAACAACTTCAATCCTCTGTTCTCCCTGAATTACTCCGCGACGCACAAGACATCGCACAACCTTGTCTACGTCCTCGACGCGCTCGACGCTTTCCAAAAGAAGCTCGTCAAGAAGATTGAGGTCAAGGGCTTTGAGATTAAAAACTTGCGCGGCGCGGACAAATACGTTTATCTCGCGGAAATCGCCGTCGCGCCGAACAAGCCTCCCCGAGCCCGTTTGGAATTTGAGGTACAGCTAAAAACAGGCGCGATAAAGCGCGACACGCGGTTGCTCGGCGCTGGCGACAGCCTGCACACCGCCTCAAACGGATTGGAGCAGTACAAGGGATTGCTGGTATCGGAGATTGACCCCACCACCAAGACCGTGACGTTCTCAAACGGCGACACGCTCACGACAGGTGATGCCGCAGGGGATGTCAACGAAACAGACATCCGCAGGATCCAGATACGCGAAACCATCCTCTCCCACTTCGAGAAAGAGGAACAGCTATTCCGGAGCGGCATCAAGTGCCTCTCCCTGTTCTTCATAGATGTGGTGGCGAAGTACCGCCGGTATGGGGAGGATGGCGAGGAATTGCTCGGCGAGTACGGAGAGATCTTCGAGCAGGAGTACAGCGCCGCGCTGAATGAGAGCCTGACAATATTCCCAACAGCGTATCAGGACTATCTGCGTGGCATCGAACCGCGCGACACGCACCGAGGTTACTTCTCTATCGACAAGAAGGGGCGGGCGACTGACAGCACTGTTAAGCGTGGCAGCGAGTTCTCCGACGACATATCGGCCTATGACCTGATATTGAAGAACAAAGAGCGTCTGCTTTCCTTCGACGAGCCGACGCGTTTCATCTTCTCTCATTCCGCGCTCCGCGAGGGATGGGACAATCCGAACGTCTTTCAGATTTGCACCTTGAAGCACTCCGACAACGCCACTGCCAAACGGCAGGAGGTCGGGCGCGGCTTGCGCCTCTGCGTCAATCAGGCAGGCGACAGGCAGGACATTGACGTGTGCGGCGACACGGTTGTCCATGATGTGAACAAACTCACGGTCATCGCAAGCGAGAGCTATGCGGGCTTCGTGTCCGACTTGCAGAGCAAAATCAAAGAGGATTTGTATGAGCGTCCGATAAAGGCGACGGTTTCCTATTTCTATGGCAAGACCATCAAACTCGGCGACAGCGCAGTCACGATAGGCGAACGTCAGGCGAAGATGATATACCAATATTTATCGAGGAACGATTACATCGACTACGACGACAACGTGACTCCGGCGTACCGCGTCGCCGAAGAATCCGGCACATACGCGGCTTTGCCGGATGAGCTTGTGCCTATCGCAAGCGGCGTCCATACGCTCGTGCAGGGCATCTTTGACCCAAGCGTCCTGAAAGGCATGATAGAGGACGGACACGGCGCCAAGGTCAAGGGCAACCCGCTCAACGAAAACTTCCGCAAGCAGGAGTTTCAGGAGCTTTGGAAAAGAATCAATCAGCGGTACGCCTACACAGTGGAGTTTGACAGTCCGGAGCTTATTCAAAAATCCGCCGCCGCGCTCAACGCCAACCTGCGCGTCACGAAATTGCAGTACACGCTTACCGAGGGCGTCCAGACAGGCACGGAATTTGACATCAAGCGCACACAAACGCAGGAATTGAAACACGCGGCGGGCAGTTCCGTACAGTATGACCTCATCAGCAAGATAGCGGAACAGGCGACATTGACGCGCCGGTCTGCCGCCGAAATCCTCAAAGGACTGAACTTTGACAAGCGCGGAATGTTCGGCCTGAACCCGGAGGAATTCATACAGCGGGCAGTTGAGGAAATCAACAGACAGAAAGCCGCAATCGTCGTGGAGCATATCAGCTATCAGCCGAGCGCGGAAGAGCCCTACACGCAGGACATTTTCAATATGAGCAAATCGTCGCAGGAGTATGCCAAGGCGTTTCAGGCGAAGAAAGCGATACAGGGCTATGTATTCACGGACGGCACGGCGGCAGACAGCATAGAGCGGAAATTCGCGGCGAGCGTGGATACCGCCGATGAGGTCGTCGTCTACGCGAAACTGCCGCGAGGTCCGAAAGGGTTTTACATCCCCACGCCCGTAGGCAACTACTCTCCGGACTGGGCAATTGCGTTCAAGCGCGGCTCCGTGAAGCATATCTTCTTTATCGCCGAAACGAAAGGCACAATGGACAGCCTAAATCTGCGCCCGATAGAACAGGCGAAAATCTCCTGCGCCCGCAAGCTGTTCAATGAGATTTCGACAACGGGCGTGAAGTACCACGACGTGGACAGCTATCAGAGTTTGCTTGACGTCATGCAGACGTTGTAGGGACGCGATAAGTCGCGGCGAAAAATAACAGGCATGGAAAAATGGCGTGGATGCGGCAGTCGCAATGAATTTGCCGCGTTCCCGTGTTTTGTGCTGCCGATAATGTCGGCGAAATCCGGTTACTCGTTGTCGCCCATATCGTCCAAGGGGAAACGTGGCCTACATGTGTGCACACCCTGTAACAACTGGCAATGCAAATAAACCCCCCAAGGGTCTAGAGTGGAATGCGTGGTCTCAAGTGACTTTGACCGGAGGCATACCATGAACAAGATAGCGATGCTGTTTATGCTGGTGTTATTGTCGGGATGCGCGACGCGCCATACGGAGTACGCGGATTACCGTGAACCCTATGTTGTGGTCAGCGGTCCCGGTTATTACTGGTTTGAGACCTACCGCCCGATGGGGTACTACCACACGCCGCGTCATCGGTATGGCAGCGGTTATGCGCTGCATCCCTCCCTGCCGCGTTTTTCCGCGCCGCATGGCGCAAGCGGGCGGGCAAAGCCGCGAGCGTGGACGCGAAACCACCAGAACTTGCACGGCGGGAACGCGCCAAAACCGGAGGCTAGCCCGTCGCGCAACAATACGCCTTCTGCTGCTCCCTCGCGGCAGGGAGTAAGGGAAGCGCCCAGAGCGTCCGGCGTGAATCGGGCAGGTTCCAGCGCCAATCGTTCCAGCGCAAATCGGCGCGGCGACGCGCAATCGGGTGGTCGGGGCAGGTCAGGGCGCTAGAAAATCCTGAAAAACCGATATTCCCGCTGCAAGGAAATGGCAAACGCTGGATTTTCAGCGTTTCCAAAAGGGAATGACGGATTCTGGTTTTCCCGTTACACGTCAAACCCAGATTGTTGTTTCCGCGCGGCACGAACGTGCGAAAATTCGGGCGATCCTGATTTCCGAATGGCTGACGAATGACCGCCGAAGCGCCGTCCGCAAGGACACCGCAGTCTGCAAAGACACTGACTGATCTGAACGCGCCGCAGCAACGCGCGGTCGCCTTGCCGGTGACGCAGCCGCCGACGCATGGCCTGATTCTGGCGGGCGCGGGCAGCGGCAAGACCCGTGTATTGACCACCCGCATTGCCTGGCTGTTGGCGGGCGGGCAGGCGCGGGCGCATGAAATTCTGGCGGTCACATTCACCAACAAGGCGGCGCGGGAGATGACCACCCGTCTGGCGGCGCAGACGGCGGTGAATGTGCGGAGTTTGTGGATTGGCACTTTTCATGGCCTTTGTCATCGCCTGTTGCGTCTGCATTACCGCGAGGCGAATCTGCCGCAGAGTTTTCAGATTCTCGATGTGACCGACCAGTTGGCGGCGATCAAGCGATTGTGCAAAACCCTGAACATCGACGACGAAAAATATCCGCCGCGCGAACTCCAGTATTTCATCAACGCGCACAAGGAAAAGGGACTGCGCGCGGGTGAGGTGGAGACCTGGGACGACATTACGCGCAAAAAGGCGGAAATTTACGCGGAATACGAGGCGCAGTGCCAGCGCGAAGGCGTGGTGGACTTTGCCGAACTGCTGCTGCGCGCCTTTGAGCTTTTGTCGCGCAATGCGCCGTTGCGGACGCATTACCAGCAACGCTTTCAGCATATTCTGGTCGACGAGTTTCAAGATACCAACCGTCTGCAATACGACTGGCTCAAATTGCTGGCGGGTGGCGGCGCAGCGATGTTCGCGGTCGGTGATGATGACCAGAGCATCTACGCTTTCCGGGGCGCGGAAGTTGGCAACATGCGCGATTTCGAGCGCGAATTTGCGGGAAAACAGGTGATCCGGCTGGAGCAGAATTACCGTTCGCACGGGCATATCCTCGCCGCCGCCAATGCGCTGATTCAGCATAACCGCGAGCGGCTGGGCAAGGAATTGTGGACGGACGCGGGCGCAGGCGAGCCGATTCGGGTGTATGAGGCGGCGAGCGATCAGGATGAAGCCGGGTTTGTGGTTGATGAAGCGCGCGCTTTGGTGGAAGAGGGGTCAAGCCGCAGCCAGATTGCCGTGCTGTATCGCTCCAACGCCCAGTCGCGGGTGCTGGAGCACGAGCTTTTTTCGCGCGGCGTCGCCTATCGGGTGTATGGCGGCTTGCGCTTTTTTGAACGACAGGAAATCAAACACGCGCTCGCCTATCTGCGTCTCATCGCCAATCCGGATGACGATACCGCCTTTTTGCGCGTGGTGAATTTTCCCACGCGCGGCATTGGCGCGCGCAGTCTGGAAAACTTGCAGGCCAGCGCGCGCCAGATCAACGCCAGCCTGTACACCGCCGCCGCCTCGCTGTCCGGCAAGGCCGCCGTCACCGTAGGCGGCTTTGTGCGGCTGATTGAAAGTTTGCGCGCGGCAATTGTTGCGCTTTCCCTGCCGGAGCAGATTGAGCAGGTCATCGAACACAGCGGTCTTGCCGGACATTACCAGAACGAGAAGGAAGGGCAGGAGCGGCTGGAAAATCTGGATGAACTCATCAACGCCGCCGCCGTTTTCGCGGGCAGCGACGAAGCGACCCACGCCGACGAGTCGGGCGGGATGCTTCCGGCCTTTCTGGGCTACGCTTCACTGGAATCCGGCGAACGTCAGGCGGGTGAGGGCGAGGAAGCGGTGCAACTGATGACCGTCCATGCGGCCAAGGGGTTGGAATTCGACGTAGTATTCATTACCGGACTGGAACAGGGTTTGTTCCCACACGACAACGCCATATCGGATGCGCGCGGACTGGAAGAAGAACGTCGCCTGATGTATGTCGCCATCACCCGCGCTCGCCAGCGGCTGTATCTTTCTTCCGCGCAAACCCGCATGTTGCACGGTCAGACGCGCTACGCCATGCCTTCGCAATTCCTCGTGGAACTGCCGCCGGAATGCCTGAAACTGTTGTCGCGGCAAAAATCCGCGCGTTCGGACGCCGCTTTCTGGCGTGAAGGCTTTGTTTCGTTCAAACGTCCACCTGCCGCCGCCCGCGAGCGTGTGGATGGCGCGCCGGAGTTTCCCGGCGGCTTGAAGCTGGGGATGAATGTGCGCCACGCCAAATTTGGCTTTGGCGTCATTATTGACGCCAAAGGCAGCGGCGAGGAGGCCAGGGTAGAGGTCAATTTTGGCAGCGCGGGCATAAAATGGTTGGCGCTGGCTTACGCCAAACTGGAATCCGCATCAACATGAAGTTTCTGCTCATTCTGTTTCTGGGCTGGCTTATCTGGCGCCTCCTGCGACCTGCGGCGCGGATAAAAACGCCGCCGCCGCCTGAACACGGTGGCGAAAAAATGCTCGTCTGCGCCCATTGCGGCGTTTATGCGCCGGAGCGCGAAATGCTGCGCGCCGCAAGCGGACGCTATTACTGCTCCCCCGAACATCGGGCGATAGAAGAGGAAAGCGCATGAACGCCCGCAACAATCGACTCAAACATTACTTTTCGCTCTTTGTGGAAGACGACAAAAACCCATACTGGAACTCCTTTCGCGTTTTCAACGTCTATCGGTTCATTCAGGCGCTGCTGGTCGGCCTCATGTCCTTTCTGCCTTGGGGCGATCCTTTGATTTCGCCAGGGCGCGGCAATATCCACATTGCCGTTGGCATTGAAACGACCTACATTGCCCTGATGATTCTGGGGCTTTATCTTTCGCTGTCCTGGCGCAAGCTGTTTTATTTTCAGGTGACTTTGCAGGCGGCGATAGACGCCATTTGCATCAGCGCCATCATGTTTGCGCTGGGCGGGATGCGGAGCGGGCTGGGCGGCTTGTTGCTGGTCTCCGTCGCCGGATCCAGTCTGGTGGCGCAGGGGCGGCTGGCGTTGTTTTACGCGGCGATTTCCAGCGTCTGCGTCCTGCTGGCGGAATTTTTGTCCGACTTGATGATGCCTGCGCACGGCAGCGTATACATGGCGCAGGCCGGATTTCTGAGCCTGGGCTTTTTCGCCACCGCCATTTCCGCCCATCTTTTGCGGCAGCGCGTCCTTTCCAATGCCGCCATTGCCCATCAGCGCAGCATCGAGCGCGATGACCAGATCGAGATCAGCCGACAGATCATGGACCGTATGCAGGATGGCGTGCTGGTGGTTGATGGCGCGGGCAGCATCCTGAACAGTAATCCGCAGGCGCGCGGTATTCTGGCGTATGCCGATTTTGAAGGCGCGACACTTGCCGACATTATGCCCGCGCTGGCGTATGGCTATCAGGATTGGCGCGCGAGTCCGGCGCGCGACACGCTGGAATTTTCCTGCGCCAGCGAACGGGAAGTTTCGGCGCGTTTTGTGCCGACCCATGCCAGTAATGACGCGGCGCTCATTTTTCTCGAAGACCTTGGCGAATTGCGGGAAGCCGCGCAACAAATGAAACTCGCTTCTCTCGGTCAACTGACCGCCAGCATTGCGCATGAAATCCGCAACCCGCTGGCGGCCATCAGTCACGCCAGCGAACTGTTCATGGAAGAAGCCGACAACACGCCGTCGCCACCCTTGCAGACGCGCCTTATCCGCATCGTGCGTGACAATACCCTGCGCTTGGAGCGCATCATTCAGGATGTGCTGGTGCTGGGACGTCAGCAGGCGAGGCAGCCCGAACTGGCGGTGGAACGTGTGCTTATCCGGCAGTATCTCGAAGAATTCGCCCGCGCCCTGCAAGCGCAAGAAGGTCTGGAGGAAGGCGTTATCCAGACACAGGCGGATGAACAGGCGGAATTGCGTTTCGATCCCGAACAATTGCGGCAGGTGTTATGGAATCTGGTGATGAACGCCCTGCGCTACGCCTCCCGTCAACCGGGCGCGGTGCAGTTGAAAGCCAGGGATTTTGACAAAGGCGTAGAATTGCACGTCCTCGACGACGGCCCCGGCATTGCCCACGAATCGCGTAATCAGATTTTTGATCCTTTTTTCACCACATCGGTGCGTGGTATCGGTCTGGGATTGCACATCGCCCGCGAGCTGTGCGCGGCGAACGGGGTGCGCCTCTCTCTAGGCGAAGGGCCGGGCGGACACTTTATTCTTTTGCAAGGTAAAAGCGATGTCATGTCATCCACAAGGAAAGACGCATGAAACGTACCGAGGACCGCATTCTGGTTATTGACGATGAGGCCGACATCCGCGAACTCATTGAACTGACGCTGGCGCGCATGGGATTGGACGCCGATTGCGTCGGCTCCGTAGGCGAGGCGCTGGCGATGCTTAAGGAAAAACGCTATCAGCTTTGTCTTACCGACATGCGCCTGCCCGATGGCGATGGCCTTGACATCGTGCGGCATATCAGCGAATCCGCGCTGGATATGCCGGTGGCGGTCATTACCGCCTATGGCAGCGCCGAAAACGCGGTTGCCGCCCTGAAAGTCGGCGCTTTCGATTACATTTCCAAGCCGGTAAGCCTCGAACAGCTACGGACGCTGGTGAAATCCGCATTGCACTGCGCCGACAACGAAAACGTCGGCAAGGCGGAAGGCGACAGCCCGATGATCAATGGCGTCTCGCCCGCGATGGCGCAGGTTTCCGCCCTGATTGCCAAGCTGGCGAAAAGTCAGGCGCCGATCTACATCTCCGGCGAATCCGGCAGTGGCAAGGAACTGGCGGCGCGGCAGATTCACGCGCAAAGCACACGCGCCAAACAGCCCTTTGTACCCGTGAATTGTGGCGCGATTCCCGAAAACCTGATGGAAAGTGAATTCTTTGGCTACCGCAAAGGCGCGTTCACCGGCGCGGACAGCGACCGTGAAGGCTTTTTTCAGGCGGCGCGGGGCGGTACGCTGTTTCTTGATGAAGTCGCGGATTTGCCGCTTTTGATGCAAGTCAAATTATTACGCGCCATTCAGGAAAAAAAGGTGCGCAAGGTGGGCAACACCACCGAAGAACCCGTTGATGTCCGTATCATGTGCGCTACGCATAAAGACCTGCGGGATTGCGTGGAGAAGGGCGTTTTCCGGCAGGATTTGTATTACCGCATCAACGTCATCGAACTGCGCATACCGTCCCTGCGTGAGCGGCGCGAGGATATTCCGGCGCTGGTCGAATCCATCATGCGGCGACTGACGGGTGGCGCGGGGCCGCGACTCGACGCTTCCGCCTGGGGTGACCTTTCCACCTATTCCTTCCCCGGCAACGTGCGCGAACTGGAAAACATCCTGGAACGCGCCACGGCGTTGTGTTCGGGCGCATCCATCACCGCCGCCGACCTGCAACTGGGCGACACCCGCCTTCCCGACCTCACCGCTGCGGGCGAAGACGGTCTGGTTTCCAACACGGAAACCCTGGAAGACTTGCTCGATCGCGTGGAAAAGAGCGCCATCCTCTCCGCGCTCGAACAAACCAAAGGCAACCGCACCGCCGCCGCTCGTGTCCTCGGCGTCTCCTTCCGCTCCCTGCGCTACCGCCTGGATCGCCTGAACATGGAATGATCGGAGGATAGAGGATAAGCAAACAGAGGACAGTCGATCCGCAAAAGCTGCGCCTTTGGGGGATGGATTTGCAGGGATGATCGTTTCTGATTGCCCGTTTCATCGTAAAACCAACTCCGGTTGAAACCCCGCCCTTTAGGGCGGTGGGAGCCTACCCCGCCCTGAAGGGCGGGGTTTCAGGCGACCGTTTTGGGAGGGGAGAGAAACCTCTTCCAAAACACGTTAGACCGACAGGCCTGAAGGCCTGTCGCTCATTTCTTGCTCTGCGGCTTTTGCCTACACATCGTTCGCGCAGTTGCCCAGATCTGTCCGGGTGTGGCGAAAATACGTCTTCTCGCAGCAGCTTCTGTGCGGACACTGAGCAGGCGTTCCGCGCTTGCTGATCGTGAAACGATAGCGTGGTAGCGTGGTTGAATCATGAGGGCAACAAAAAATGGAGACCGCGGTCTCCGTTTTTTTGGGCGGGATGCACACAAACGCGCACAACGAAAAGCCACCGCGCAACGACGCGGCGACATTCGTTCAGTTTGACGCCCCCGCCGCGCCGTCAGGCGCACACCGCCGCCCGCAAGGGCTATTTGCTCGCGTTTTGCAAAATCTGCAAACCCTTC
>JAIRZG010000227.1 GCA_031267345.1 Zoogloeaceae bacterium | reverse complement strand
GGACGGATTCCGGCTTGTGTCCGGTTTAAAAAGCGGGCTCAAACAGCGCTTCACTCGCGAACATGGCGGCGGGGGAAATGACGGTTTCGGTGAGCGGAATTTGCGCGCCATAGCGTTCCCGCAGTTTGGCCTTGACCTGCTTGTCGCCCAAGTCAAAATCGCCCAGTTTTTGCAATTTCCCGATTTCCAGTTCCGCGCCGTATTTATAGATTTTCCATACCAGTTCGGAACAATACAGGCGCTTGTCGTCCCACTCAAAAGTCAGGTCGTAAGCCTTGCCCAGATAGCCGACAGCGATTTTTTTCATTTTCGCCAGGGTTTGCGGCGTCAGGATTCGCTCGCGTTCCCGGAGCCGTTTGAGCGCGAATTTTCCGTCCGCGCCGCGCTTGATCCACACCGCCAGCGGCGTTTTTTTGACTGGCTGCACCGCCTCATAAACCAGGTATTCGCCCCGCTCGCGGAAAATGACGCCCATGTGGGAATACCGCGATTTTGTCGCCCGCTGGATCGCCAGACTTTGAGCAGAGCGCGAAGTCTGGAAAATGATGTCCCCCTCCAGAACGACAGGCAGCGCTTCCGCCCGCGCCGCGCCCGCCAAGACAAGGCACAGCAACGCGACAGCGAAGTTCAGCATATTGCAAGCGCGACGCATTTCCCGCTCCCGGGTTCCTGATTCCGACCTCCGTCAAAGCACGTAACGCGACAGGTCTTCATCCGCCGCCAGTTCTTTCAGGCGTTCGTCCACGTAGTTGCGGTCAATGGCGATGGTGTTGCAGGTGGATTCGCCCGTCTTGAAGGAGACTTCTTCCAGCAGTTTTTCCAGCACGGTGTAGAGTCGGCGCGCGCCGATATTTTCGGTTTTTTCGTTGACCTGAAAGGCGATTTCCGCTAGACGGCTGATGCCGTCGGCGGCGAATTCGAGTTGCGTGGATTCGGTCGCCATCAGCGCCTGATATTGCCGGGTGAGGCAGGCGTCGGTCTGGGTGAGGATGCGCTCGAAATCCGCCACCGACAAGGAATCGAGTTCGACGCGAATCGGAAAGCGCCCCTGCAATTCGGGGATCAGGTCGGAAGGCTTGGCGAGATGAAACGCGCCGGAGGCGATGAACAGGATGTGATCGGTGCGCACCATGCCGTATTTGGTGGATACCGTCGTGCCTTCGACCAACGGCAGCAGGTCGCGCTGTACGCCCTGACGCGAAACGTCCGCGCCGTGTGTGCCGCCACGACTGGCCACCTTGTCGATTTCGTCGAGAAAGACAATGCCGTTCTGTTCGACGTTTTGCAGCGCCTCCAGTTTGACCTCTTCGTCATTAACCAGCTTGGCGGCTTCTTCGTCGGTCAGGTATTTCAGGGCTTCCTTGATCTTCAGCTTGCGGCTTTTGCTGCGTCCGCCGGACATGTTCTGGAACATGCCCTGAATCTGGCTGGTCAGTTCTTCCATGCCGGGCGGGGCGAAAATTTCCGCTTGCATGGAGGGCAACGCCACCTCGATTTCGATTTCCTTGTCATTCAGATCGCCTTCGCGCAGCTTTTTGCGGAATTTCTGGCGTGTGCCGTTCTCCGCGCTTTCGCCGGTCTCCGCCGCGAAAAATCCCGCGTTGCGCGCGGGCGGCAGCAGCGCGTCCAGCACCCGTTCTTCGGCGGCGTCCTCGGCGCGCTGGCGGACATCCTGCACGGCGTGTTCGCGCTGGCGCTTGACGGCGATTTCCGTCAGGTCGCGAATGATGGTGTCGACATCACGCCCGACATAGCCGACTTCAGTGAATTTGGTGGCCTCCACCTTGATGAAGGGCGCATTGGCCAGCCGCGCCAGACGACGGGCGATTTCGGTTTTGCCGACGCCGGTCGGGCCAATCATGAGAATGTTCTTGGGAGTGATTTCGGAACGCAAAGGTTCCGTCACCTGCGCGCGCCGCCAGCGGTTCCTGAGCGCAATCGCCACGGCTTTCTTGGCTTTGGATTGACCAACGATGTGCTTGTCCAGTTCGCATACGATTTCCTGCGGGGTCATCATGGAAGAAGTCATGCTTCGAGTTGCTCCAGGGTGAAATTCTGATTGGTGTAGATGCAGATGTCGCCCGCGATTTCCAGCGATTTGCGGACAATTTCGATGGGCGACAGATCGGTGTTTTCCAACAGCGCCCGCGCCGCGCTCTGAGCGTAAGCGCCGCCGGAGCCGATGGCGGCAATGCCCAGTTCAGGTTCGAGCACGTCGCCATTGCCGGTAATCACCAGGGTATGCTCGCGATCGGCGACGATCAGCATGGCTTCCAAACGCCGCAACATGCGGTCGGTGCGCCATTCCTTCGCCAGTTCGACGGCGCTCCGCATCAGGTTGCCCTGATGTTTTTCCAGTTTGGATTCAAAAAGATCCAGCAGGGTGAAGGCATCCGCTGTCGCGCCGGCAAAGCCGGTGAGAATGCGATCCTGATAGATGCGGCGGATTTTTTTCGCCGACTGTTTGATGACCATGCTGCCCAGCGTGACCTGACCATCGCCGCCCATGGCGACGACCTGTCCCCGGCGCACCGACACAATGGTCGTGCCGTGGTATTGCTCCATGAATAAAAGTTCCTTGCCCTTGTGGTTGTACAGAAAACACGCGTGAAAATTCAGTGCTTCGCCAACTCGATGCGGGCGATTTTATCGACGCCCATGACGCGCAACAACTCAGCCACCATGCGATTGGGATGTATAATCGTTATCTGTCTGCAATTGGCTTCTTTCAGCAGCTTGGCGAGCGCGCCCGCGCTGACGAAATCCAGCCGCTGGACGCGCGAAAAATCCAGTCCGCATTCTTCGCCGGGCGTCAGTTGGCAGGCGATAGCCTCCAGTCGGCCTTGCAGGATTTCGCCTTCCAGCGTCGACGCCATGGGCGCATCCAGCACCACGCCACCGAAGGGAGCATCCTCCCTGACATCCTCCACAACCGCAGGCTTGGTGCGCGGCGGTTCCCAGGCAGGCGGCGAGACTTCAAAGGTTATGGCGTAATCCACGGCCTTTTCCTCGAACAGCGCCTCATGACCCAGAAACTGGAAAAGCTCCAGCACCAGCAGCCACATGTTTTCATCCCGCGTTTGTCCGACAATCAGACGCGCGGAAAAGCGTTTTGTCAGCACTTCCGAACCGCTGCCCAATCCCCAGGCCAGATCACGATGCCGCGCCTGATGCAGCACCTTGGCCAACCGTCCTGAGGCCTCCGAGTCTATACCCGCCAGACGCCCCATATCCAGTGTGCGCGGTTCGCCCTTGCTCAAGGCCAGCAGCAGATCGTCAAACACCGGATCATTGCCCGTTACCGCGCCTTGCAGCACCGCCACGCCCGCCACTGCCCGCACCTTCTCTTTGCCGGACGCGGATTCCGGGTCTTCCTTCCAGGAAGGCGGCGACAATTCGCAGATGCTGGCGAAATCCAGACTCAACGCGTCGAACGCCTTTCTGTCGTTACGCATCTGCAAAAGGTCAAACAGCATCAGCCAGAGCTTGACGACCCCCGGATCGCCATTATTCTGGATAACCGATTCCAGCGTACTGCGCGCCACATCATACTGGCCGTTGGCAAAAAGAATGGCCGCATGTTCGGCGATTTCCGCATAAGGGTCGGTTTCTTCAAATACCTCAATGCCGTAACAGGTGTTGATGGTGGTATCAAGCCCATCATCGGCGGCAGACATCGCTACCGACATTTGCGCGGGCGGCGGTCGGGAAACCACCGCAGAGACAATGGGCGAACCCCGAAGGGGAGGCATCCGTTCGTCCGCTTTGTCAGTAGATTTTTTGAAAAAGGAAAAAGCCATTTGCGTCGCCTGAGAAGATTCAGCTTTTTAGCACGTTCGACTGCGAGAGGCAATATTTATCGCCTTCAACGGACAACCCGCCAACTGGCGAACCCGGGGGGGAAAGCCCCGGCAAAAGGCATTCCAGCGCGTACAGATCGGCGGTTTTTTCCCGCTGCCGAATCACATGCGCCCGATCGCCTTTCACGACAATTTCCATTGCCCGTGGACGTGTATTGTAATTGGAACTCATCGCCATGCCATAAGCGCCGGTCGACAAAATCGCCAGCAAATCGCCCGCCCCGATAACGAGTTCACGCCCCAGGCCAATAAAATCGCCGCTTTCGCAGATCGGCCCGACCACATCATACACCGCCGCCGG
>JAIRZG010000141.1 GCA_031267345.1 Zoogloeaceae bacterium | reverse complement strand
GCATCAAGTGCGGACAATGCCTGCAAGTTTGTCCGGTCGAGGCCATTCGCCTGGGCGACATCGACGAGGGCTTCGGCATTGGCGTTCCCTACATTGACGCGCGTGTACAGGCTTGCGATTTTTCCTGCGACGCGATGCAGTGCATTCTCGCCTGCCCGACCGGCGCGTTAACCTACGACAAACCGGATTTTCTGCCCGTCCGTCCCGGCGCGTCGCTTGCCGCGCCGCCGGTTCTGAAGGCCAAGGCCGCTGATCCGGAAAACACCCTGAATCTGCAGGAACGCATGGGCGTTGCCCGTCTGGTGCGTCCGGAGGCCTGTCTCGCGGCGCAGGGCAAAGGCTTTCGCGGCAGCGCGCGCGGCACGGAATTCAAGGGCCGACTGCGCTACGCCGAAGTGGATCGCTGGAAGCCCATTCCGATTCGTGAACATCCCTACGATGCGCCGCTCTGCGATTTATGCGTGCGCGCCTGTCCGGTCGCCGACGCCATCGAACTGCGCCCGCAGCGGGACGCAGGCGGCATCGAACGCATGACGCCGGAAGTGCTGGCGGCCTGTGTGGGCTGCGGTGTTTGCGAAATGATCTGTCCGGCGGAACCTGCCGCCATCGTCATCGATGCCCAGGCGGTGTGGGAGGACGCGGCATGAAACGGCAATGGGCGCTCCTCCTCGGCATGTTCGGCGCGTCGCCCAAAAAGCCACAGTCCGTCCCCGCGCCGGTGCGGGAAATCATGACGCGAAAATACGCTGACAAGGGGCGCTTTATCGAAGAAAAACTGCGCGCGCGCGCCGGACAGCCCGTCACCCATAAATGGCGCAATCGCCGCTGGGCGACGCTGATCACCGTCAATCTGCTGTTTGTCGTCTCCTTCTGGCTCGACATCCAGATTCTCGAAGGGGCGCTCACCGGCTCGCGTTTCGTCGGCTTTCACCTGATCGACCTGAACGCCGCCCTGCAAGTCATGCTGGCGCACAAGCACATCATCGTGAATCTGGTTATCGGCGCGCTGACGGTGTTCGCGCTCTGGGTTATGCTGGGCGGGCGCGCTTTCTGTTCCTGGGTGTGTCCCTATCATCTCGTCTCCGAACTGGCGGAAAAAGCGCATCTGGCGCTCGTGGGGAAAAAGCGGATCAGCGAGCACGAATTTCATCGCGGCGCGCGCACGTTGTGTTGGCTGCTGTTTGCGGGACTCGGTTTTTTGAGCGGGTTTACGGTATTTGAAACCCTGTCGCCCACGGGCATCCTCTCGCGGGCGCTGATTTACGGGCCGGGGCTGGCGCTGGCCTGGGTGGCGCTGTTGCTGCTGTTTGAAATTTTTTATTCGCGGCGCGCCTGGTGTCGTTACTTGTGTCCGATCGGCCTGACCTACGGCGTTGTCGGTGCGCTCTCGCCAACAAGGGTAGTATTCCGGGTCGAACAGTGTTTGCATGAAGGCGATTGCCGCAAAGTCTGTCTGGTTCCGCATGTGCTCGACATCACCATCCGGGGGCGCGCGGACGCAGAAGTCATGAGCCTGGGGCCGGACTGCACCCGTTGCGGCCTTTGCCTCGACATCTGCCCGAACGGGGCGCTCCAGTTTGACATCAAGGGTTTGTCCCGCCTGTTATGACGCTGCTTCAATCCACAGAACCCGCCCTGACCGCGCCCGCGCTTCAATTCAGCCGCGTCGTCAAAATCTTCCGCCGCGCCCGTGTGCTCGATGGCGTCGACCTGATGATCGCGGCGGGCGAACGCGTCGCGCTGATCGGCTCCAACGGCGCAGGCAAGACCACGCTGATTCGCTGCCTGCTCGGCGAATATGTCCATGCCGGCCAGATTCTCGTGCATGGGTTGTCTCCGCGTCAGCATCGCGCCGCCGTGCTGACGCGCATCGGCTTTGTGCCGCAACTGCCGCCGCCCCTGAAAATGTCGGTCGGGCAGTTGGTGCGTTTTGCCGCCGCCCTGTGTGACGCCGTGCCAGAGGACATCTACGCTGTCGCCGGACGCTTGGGTCTGGACGCCGCCAGTCTCGCCGCGCGCCCTTTCACGCAGCTTTCCGGCGGCATGAAGCAGAAGCTCCTGATCGCCATCGCGCTCGGTCGCCGCGCCGACCTGCTGATTCTTGACGAACCCGCCGCCAATCTCGATCCGGAAGCGCGCAAGACTTTTTTTGAACTCTTGAGCGAACGGCTTGGTCAGACCGCCATGCTGATTTCCAGTCACCGTCTCGACGAAGTTTCCGCGCTGGTGGGGCGGGTGGTCGAAATGGACATGGGCAGAATCGTGCTGGATGACGTGGTGGCCGATGCGGTTGCGCTGAACAGCATTGTGGATTGTCGTGTGCGCATAAAACGCGCCGAAGCCGCCTTTGCCGCCGCGCTCTCGGCATGGAATTTCAGCGGCGACGCGAGCCAACTGAACTGGACGGGAGAAGTTTCCGGCGCGGATCGCCTGCGTTTTCTCGGCGTCATTGCCCGCTACACTGCCCTGATCGATGATTTTTCGCTGACCGAAAGGAAAACCTGATGGATTCGCCGCGTCGCCGCGCTTTCCTCTCCCACGCCACCGTTGGCGGGCTGCTGCTCACGCCGCTGGCCGCATTGCTTGCCGCCTGTCGTCCGAACAATTCATGGCCGCCGGGCATGGTCGAAATCCACTGGGATCGGGACGCCTGCGCGCGCTGCGGCATGGTGATTTCCGACCGCCGTTTTGCCGCGCAGATCAACGCCGATGGCGGACAGGTTTTCAAATTCGACGACATCGGTTGCCTGCTGGTCTGGCTACGCGATCAAGCGGCGGCGCATCCGTGGACCAGCGCCGAAGCGACGCGCTTCTGGGTGGCGGCGCAGGACAACAGCGCCGAACATCCGGTGTGGCTCGACCCGCGTGCGGCGCATTACCTCGCGCAGACTTCGCCGATGGGATACAACTTCGTCGCCATCGCCCAGCCGCAAACGGACAGCCTTGCCTTTGCGCTCATGCGTGAACGGGTGTTGGCGCGAAGTGCGGCGCAAAGCGCGGTCAGGCATGGTGAAACGCATTCGCGCGATATGCCCGATACGCACGAACAACAGGAAATTCCAACGGGAGCCGATTTTCGATGAAATCCCTCTGGCTCTCCGCCCGCCTTGACGCGCTGACTTCGCTGCGCGCCCGCTGGTTCCAGATTTACACGCTGATATTCGGCGGTATCGTGGCGCTGTTTTTCCTGTTCGGTCTTACCGAATCGCGGATACTGGGTTTCATCGGTCTCTCCCGACTGCTCGTCACCTACATCCAGCTCACCCTCGCAATCATGCCGGTGTTCGTGCTGATTACGACCGTTCGCTCGGTCGCCGGCGAGCGTGAGGTCGGCATCTACGAATACCTGCTGGCGCTGCCGGTGTCGCTCTCCGGCTGGTACTGGGGCAAGACGCTGGGGCGCTATGTCGTCATCTTCGCGCCGGTCTTCCTCGCCATGCTCGGCGCGGTTGGCTGGGCGACCTTGCAGGGCATTGAAGTGCCGTGGCGCATTTTCGGCTACTACACGGCCTTGTTGGCGGTCATGGCGGCTTGTTTTCTCGGCATCGGCATGTTGATTTCGGCGCTGGCGCGCAACACCGACATGGCGCAGGGCATCGCCTTCATGGTTTGGTTGGGCTTTTTGCTTTTTCTCGATCTGATTTTGCTCGGCGTCATGATTCAGGGCAAAATCGCGCCGGAAACGGCGGTGTTGATCGCCCTGGCGAATCCGCTGCAAGTCTTCCGCACGGCGGCGCTGTCGCTGTTCGATCCGCAACTGATCGTCCTCGGCCCTTCCGCCTATATCATCCTTGATGCTTTCAGCGCGGCGGGCTACCGGGTTTTCGCCCTGCTCTATCCGTTGGCGCTTGGCCTCGTCAGCGCCTTGGGCGGCTACCTGATTTTCCGGCGCGGAGATCTGCCCTGATGAACGCGCGTCGTTTTTTCATCCTGCGCACACTGGCGTTGCTGATTTGTGTTCCATCGGCCTTCGCCGCTGACGGCGGGATCCTGTTCACTACGCCGTTTACGGACTTGCGGGGTCAGCCGACCAGTCTGCAAGCTTGGCGCGGCAAGCCGCTGATCGTAAATTTCTGGGCGCGCGCCTGCCCGCCCTGCCGTGAGGAATTGCCGCTTCTGAACCGCGTCAGCCAGCGTCATGCCCGTGAATTGACGGTCATCGGCATCGCGGTGGAGGATCAGGCAGAAGCGGTGCGCGATTTCGTGGCGGCCTACCAACTCGATTACCCGATGCTGATCGGACGGGCAGCCGGCATTCGCCTGATGGCCGACTTCGGCAACCACATCGCCGGCCTGCCTTTTACCCTCTTCATCGACGCCACAGGCCGGGTTGTCCAGAAAAAAATGGGCGCGCTCACGGAAGCGGAAATCGCGGGCGCGCTGAATGTCCTGCTCCCGCGTTCCGCGCCCTGAAAGCGTGTCGTCAGGCGCGCGCGTACGCAACCATCGCCCGGATTTTCCGGAAAGGAACGCAGTATCGGAAAGACATCGGCTATCGGGCGATTGCCCGATAGCCGCGCGGATTTATTTGATCAGGCGCAAGGTGATGGGGTAACGGTATTCCGTTCCCTTGCCTGCCGCGATTCCGGCGATGATGCAGAACACGATATTGCCGATAACCAGAACCGGGAGCAGGAAAATGCCGATGACCACAATTATCAGCGCGCCGCTGACAAAATAGGCGATCAGCAGCGTAAGCTGGAAGTTCAGGGCTTCCTTGGCCTGATCATTGACAAACGCCTTTTGTGGATTGTCCTTGTTGATCAACCAGATGACCAGCGCGCCCAAAAAGCCGAGCACAATGCCGAGCAGATGCGCCAACAGCGCCAGGTTCTTGTCGTCAGCCGAAATTTCGTTGCTCATGAGAAAGTCCTTTCATTCATGGATAAATGGAGTGATGTGCTGCCGCAAAACGGAAACGTGGGCATTATGACACGAGTTGCCCGATTTTCCTGTTGTGTATTTCATGAAACGCAGCGTGTTTACGTCCTCCGGTGTTCCGCCAGTCGTTGCCAGGTATCCACCACGGTGTCCGGGTTCAGGGACATGCTCTGGATGCCTTGATCCATCAGCCATTCGGCCAGATCGGGGTGATCGGAGGGGCCTTGGCCGCAGATGCCAATGTATTTGCCTTTCCGGTTGGCGGCTGAAATCGCCATCGCCAGCAGCGCCTTGACCGCCGGATCGCGCTCGTCAAAGAGGTTGGCGACGAGGCCGGAATCCCGATCCAGTCCCAGGGTAAGCTGCGTCAGGTCGTTGGAGCCGATGGAAAAGCCATCGAAGATGTCGAGGAATTGATCCGCCAAAAGCGCGTTTGAGGGAATCTCGCACATCATGATGAGCTTCAGGTCGTTCTCGCCCTGTTTCAGGCCGTGTTCCGCCAGCAGGCTGACCACGCCTTTGCCTTCATCCAGCGTACGCACGAACGGAACCATCAGCCAGACGTTGGTCAGCCCCATTTGTTCGCGCACTTTTTTCATGGCGCGGCATTCAAGGGCGAAGCAGTCGCGGAAGGATTGGGCGATGTAGCGGGAGGCGCCGCGAAAGCCCAGCATGGGATTTTCTTCTTCCGGCTCGTAGAGGTCGCCGCCCAGAAGCTTGCGGTATTCGTTGGACTTGAAGTCGGAAAGGCGCACGATCACCGGCTTCGGCCAGAAAGCGGCAGCGATGGTGGCGACGCCTTCGGCGAGTTTTCCCACGAAAAATTCCACCGGATTGGCATAGCCGCGCGCGCGGCGTTCGATTTCCTCACGCTTGCTGGCGGGGATGCGGTCAATTTCCAGAATGGCTTTCGGGTGGATGCCGATGACGTTGTTGATGACGAATTCAACCCGCGCCAGACCCACGCCCGCATTGGGCAACTGCGAAAACTCGAAGGCGCGTTCCGGGTTGCCGACATTCATCATCACCTTGACGGGAATTTCCGGCATGACGGAAATATTCTGCGTCAGCACTTCAAAATCCAGTCTGCCCCGATAAATGTATCCGGTGTCGCCTTCGGCGCAGGAAGCGGTGACGATTTCGCCTTCCGTCAACATCTGGGTGGCGTCGCCGCAGCCGACAATGGCGGGTACGCCCAGTTCGCGCGCGATGATAGCGGCATGGCAGGTGCGTCCGCCCCGGTCGGTGATGATGGCGGCGGCGCGTTTCATCACCGGCTCCCAGTTGGGATCGGTCATGTCGGCGACCAGCACGTCGCCGGGTTGCACCTTGTCCATTTCTTTCGGGTTGAGCACGATTCTCACCGGCCCCGCGCCGATTTTCTGTCCGATGGCGCGACCGGAGGCCAGTACTTTGGAAAAGGATTTGAGCCGGAATTTTTCCTGCCGGTTGCCGTCTTCCTGCGATTTCACGGTCTCCGGTCGCGCCTGAAGGATGTAGAGCCTGCCGTCTCCGCCATCCTTGCCCCATTCGATATCCATCGGGCGCTGATAGTGTTGCTCGATGATCATCGCGTAACGCGCCAGTTCCTCCACCTCGGCGTCATTGATGGAAAAGCGGACGCGATCCGCTTCCGGCACGTCCTCGGTGCGCGTGGATTTGCCGGCGGTTTTTTCGGCGGAAAATACCATCCGAATCATCTTGGAACCCAGATTGCGCCGCACCACCGCCTGTTTGCCCGCCTTGAGCATGGGTTTGTGCACGTAAAATTCATCGGGATTCACCGCGCCCTGCACCACCGTTTCGCCCAGACCGTAGCTGGCGGTAACGAATACCGCGTCACGAAAACCCGATTCGGTATCGAGCGTAAACATCACGCCCGCCGCGCCCCTGTCGGAACGTACCATGCGCTGCACACCCGCCGAGAGCGCCACGTCGGCATGAACAAAGCCCTTGTGTACGCGGTAGGCAATGGCGCGGTCATTGTAGAGCGAAGCGAAAACCTCCTTGATGGCGCACAGGATGTTTTCCAGCCCGACGATATTCAAAAAGGTTTCCTGCTGTCCGGCAAAGGAAGCGTCCGGCAAATCTTCCGCTGTTGCCGAAGAGCGTACGGCAAACGACATATTGCTTGCCGATTCTTCTATAAGTCTTTGATATTGTTCGGTAATCGCCACTGTAAGCGCGGTCGGAAACGGAGTGTCGACAATCCACTGACGGATTTTTTCGCCGCAGGCCGTCAGCGCGTTCACATCATCGACATCCAGATGTTCCAGTGTCGCGTTGATGCGCTTGTCCAGCCCGCTTTGCGCCACAAAATCCCGATAGGCCAGCGCCGTGGTGGCGAAGCCGCCGGGGACGCGCACACCGGAATCGACCAGTTGGCTGATCATCTCGCCCAAAGAGGCGTTCTTGCCGCCGACCTGGTCGACATCCGCCATACGCAGGCGTTCAAAGGGAATAACGTAGTTATCGCTCATGGGTGTTCCTTTCAAATCAAGGGGAAAGAGTGGAAAAAGCGGAAGTCGCGCTCTCCGTTCGCAGACGGCGGACGGCGATTTCGCGTCGCGCCGCCGAACGCAGGGATTGCGCCAGACTGGCGTGGACAAAATCAATATGCGCTTCGGCAGCCAGACGGGCGGCGGCGGGCTGACGTTCGCGGATGGCGGCGAACATCGCCTGTTGCTGCGCCTTGAGCAAGGCAAAGGCGCGTGGCACGGCCTTGAGTTCCGCCAGATTGACGCGCAGATCATCGGCGAGAAAACGCAACAGGGTGGCGGTCAGATGGGCGGACAGCACATTGTGGGCGGCGTCGGCAATGGTCTGATGAAACGCCCGCTCGCAAGCCGCCAGCGGTTCAAAATCCTGCATGTCATCGGCGTCAAGGGCGGTCTGCAAGCGGGCAAGGGTTTCCGCGAGCAGGGTCATGTCGGCTTCCGCGCGTCGCGTCGCCGCCCATTCCGCCGTCTGCGCCGCCAACAGGCGGCGAAACTCCAGCACATCCTCACGCAGATTCGGCTGCGCCGCCAGCGTCTCCTGCCAGGGGTCGACAAAAGCCGCTTGCAGCGCCGCCGTTACAAAGGTTCCGCCGCCCTGACGCCGCCGCAATAGCCCCTTGAACGCCAGCTTCTGCATGGCTTCGCGCAGCGAGGGGCGGGAAACGCCCAGTTCCACCGCCAGTTCCCGCTCGGCGGGCAACCGGTCGCCCGGTTTGAACGCGCCTTCCAGAATGCGCTGCTCCAGCGTCGCAGCAATGGCATCGGAAAGTCTGGGCACGGAAAGTCCGGAAGAAAGCGGCATGGTCAAAACGCCTGAATTGGTAAGACCACGCGATTCTAGACGAGCGCGAAAAATCTGGCAAGTCCGGGTTTTCGTTAAAATTCATCCGTAACGATATGAATTTATTGATTTTTTATAAGAAACCCAAAGGTATGACCAATTGACCAATCGCAGCAGAGCGGACAGGCGATGCGTATGGATGACACGCGCAGGCCGACAGGCAGGCGTTCAGGCCGTTGCCTTGCCGCCGGTCTTTCCCCGGCTTTCCAGATAGTTCTGCCGCAGTCCTGCCCAAAAGTTCTGCGCCGCTGGCGAAAGGGGGGGCGATGCGCCAAGCGTCTCGCGCCAGATGGGGTCGGGCAGCAGGGACGGCGCGTAGGTGATGGTGCAGGATTGGGCCAGCGCGTTCAGCTTGACCTGGGTAATGCCGGGAATCTGGCGCAAACCGGCAAAAAACCGCGTCAGGGCAGCCGCGTCCGGTTTTGCGCGTAAAGGCTCCGGCAGACGCAGCAGTTTCAGGCGGATGCGACCGGGAATCTGGTGCGCGATGGTTATGCCGGAAAGCAGCGCCGCAAGCTCGGCGTCAAAGGTCGTCATCAGGTGGTCAG
Organism: Zoogloeaceae bacterium; assembly: GCA_031267345.1. Classification (GTDB taxonomy): domain Bacteria; phylum Pseudomonadota; class Gammaproteobacteria; order Burkholderiales; family Rhodocyclaceae; genus Azovibrio. The sequence goes on along the minus strand of JAIRZG010000141.1, from coordinate 3,049 downwards.
GCGATGCCGATGCACCGCCAGATGTACGCCCAGACAGGCGACGAACACCGCGCCCGTCCAGACATGGGCGCGTGTGGAGCCAGTGGCGGCATAGACCAGCGACGCGCCCAGCCCCGCCAACATGCCGTACTTGGCGTAACGGTTGATCCGCAAGGATGTCCGCGTGTAATGACGCTGGCGGGTCGGGCGCGTCACCTCCGACGCGGCGGGCGTCAGCAGACGTTCGACCACCGCTTCCAGCGTTTTTTGCGGCAGACGCGCGGGATCATAAAACAGCAGCAGACTGCCGCTCTGCGGACGCGCCTCCGCGCGGCAGGAAACGTCCAGCGCCGACAGGCGTTTCGCAAGGTCGGGCGAGCCGGACGCTACGCGCAGACGCATACGACCGGGAATGGAAGCGGCGATGGAAATCATGGTCAACTTCAAAAACGCGAAAAGAGAGCGCCAGTTTACCGTGAACGCCGATAATCGATGATGAGCGGCGCGTGGTCGGAGAAGCGTTTTTCCTTGTACACCCGACCTGCTTCGGCGGCGGCGGCGAAGCCCGGCGTGGCAATCTGGTAATCAATGCGCCAGCCGACGTTGTTTTCCCATGCCCGCCCCCGGTTTGACCACCAGGTGTAGGCGCTTTCCCCGGCGTTCGGATACAGTCGGCGATACACATCCACCCAGCCCAGTTCGTCCAGCATTCGTGAAAACCAGGCGCGTTCTTCGGGCAGAAAGCCGGAATTTTTCTGGTTGCCTTTCCAGTTTTTCAGGTCGATTTCCCGGTGGGCGATGTTCCAGTCGCCGCACAGCGCCAATTCGCGTCCTTCCTTCAAAAGCGCCTGCAAATGCGGGAAAAACGCCGCGAGAAAGCGAAACTTGGCGGCCTGTCGCTCCGGTGAGGCCGAACCGGAAGGCAGATACAGCGAGATTACCGAAAAATCCGCAAAATCCGCGCGCAGATAACGCCCTTCCGCGTCAAATTCGGCGGCGCCAAACCCCCGCGTCAGCGCCAGTGGCGGCTCGCGACACCACAGACCCACGCCGCTGTAGCCCTTTTTTTCGGCAAAATGAAAAGCGGCATGGTAGCCCTCCGGCGCGGACATGGCGGGCGTCAGGTCGCTTTCCTGCGCCTTCAGTTCCTGAAAGGCGATGACATCGGCCTTGCTGCCGCGCAGCCAGTCTTCGGCGGCCTTCCTCCATGCGGAGCGGATACCGTTGAGATTCAGGGAGATAATGCGTACCATTGAAGACTTTTCCAGAGCGACACACGCTACCCGATACGACATGGATTTTCGGCTGTCATTTATTGAATTCGCGGTTGAACAACGGATTTTGCGCTTTGGCGAATTTACAACCAAGGCGGGGCGTTTGTCGCCTTATTTTTTCAACGCCGGATTGTTTGATCATGGCGCGTCCCTGTGTCGCCTGTGCCAATTCTACGTTCAGGCCATAAAAGCCGACGGCCTCGCCTTCGACATGCTGTTTGGCTCCGCCTACAAAGGTATTCCGCTGGCGACCGGCATCGCGCTGGCCTTTGCCGGACAGGGACGCGATCTGCCCTTTGCCTACAATCGCAAGGAAGCCAAGGATCACGGCGAAGGCGGGCTGCTGGTGGGCGCGCCGCTGGCAGGACGGGTGTTGATTGTCGATGACGTGATCTCTGCGGGAACTTCGGTGCGCGAGTCCGTGGACATCATCCGCGCGGCGGGCGCAGAACCGGCCGGCGTCGCCGTTGCGCTGGATCGCATGGAGCGCGGACAGGACAATCGTTCCGCCGCGCAGGAAATTGAGGCAAACTACGGTTTGCCGGTCATTGCCGTCGCCAGTCTCGATCACCTGCTGGGGTTTTTGCAGCGCCATCCGGAATTTGCCGCCCATGCCGCCGCTGTGCGCGCCTATCGGCAGCATTATGGGAGTTCGCTTTGATGATGATTCGCCTGACTGATTTTCGTCCCGCCCTGCTGGGTCTTGTCCTTCTGGGCGGCGTATCCGCGCCCGCGCTCGCCGCCCACAACGAAAACATTTGCTGCAACGACGAAACGGGGCAACTGATCTGCGGTGACGTGTTGCCGCCACAATGCAACGGGCGGGCGCTGAAAATCTACAACAGTCAAGGTCTTTTGATCCGCGAAGTCAGCGTGCGCGTAAATACGCCGACAAAAGAAGCAGTGGTGGAACTGACGGACAAGCAACAGGAAGAAATCGACCGCCGCCGCCTTCAGGCTCGCAAGGATCGCGCCCTGCTGGAAACCTATTCCAGTGTGGCGGACATCGACCGGATGCAGACGCGCAGCGAGGAAGATGTCAAACTCGTCATCAAAAACGCCAACGCGTTGATCGCCGACGCGCGCAAACGCAAAAGTACGCTCGACAGCGAAGCCGAGTTCTACGCCAACAGCAAGGTTCCCGCCGATCTGGTCCAGCAGATACGCAAGGAAGAAAGCACCATCAAGGCGCAAAACTCGCTTTTGACGATCAAACAAAAAGAACTGGAGCAAATCCGCGCCAAATACACCGAAGACCGCCGCCGCTACCTCCAATTGATGCAGGAAAAACGCGACCAGTAGTCCGCCATTTCATGAAACGGCGGGATTATCGGGGTAATGCCCAGGAAAATTCAGAACTTCTCTTCCCGAAAGGAAACAGCATGTTTGAAGCGGCGGAACTGGGGCATGTCATCGACAAGAAAACCTTCAAGGAGGAGGTGACGCGTCTGCGCGCCGCCTTGCTGGAAGCGCAGTTCGAGTTGCGCGAGAAGGGCGGTTTTCCGGTCATCATCCTGATCAGCGGCGTCGATGGCGCGGGCAAGAGCGAGACCATTCACGATCTCTACGATTGGATGGATCCGCGTTACCTTTCCACCCAGACCTTCACCGATCCCAGCGACGAGGAATCCGAACGGCCTTTCATGTGGCGCTACTGGCAAGCCCTGCCGCCCAAGGGCTGGATGTATGTGTTTTCCGGTTCCTGGTATTCGCTGCCCATCGCCCGCCGCATTTCCGGCGAAATCGATCAGGCGTTTTTTGACCAGCGCATCGACCAGTTCAACCGCTTCGAGGCC
>JAIRZG010000054.1 GCA_031267345.1 Zoogloeaceae bacterium | reverse complement strand
GGCTGGGCCTCGACCGGCTGGGCCTCGACCGGCTGGGCCTCGACCGGCTGGGACTCGACCGCCCGCTTCCGCCGCCCGCCGCCCCCGTCCGGGCCCATGCCCTGAAGGGCCGCCTTCCCCTGCCCCAGTGCCTGCGCGGGGGCACCGGCACCCTTCAGGCTCATCATGGCCTGGGCTAACGGGTCGAACCTGTCCCTGCACCCCGACGCACCCTGCTGATTGATCGTCCCCTGCGCTCCGGTCAAAGCGTTCGCGCCCATGACAGCGATCTGGTGATCACCGCCATTGTCAATCCCGGCGCGGAAGTCATTGCGGATGGCAATATCCACATTTACGCACCCCTGCGCGGTCGCGCGCTGGCAGGTGCAAACGGCGACATTCAGGCGCGGGTGTTCGCCACCTGCTTTGAAGCAGAACTCATCGCCATTGCCGGTTCGCACCTCATCTTCGCCAACGGTGTGCCGCCCGAACTGAATAAACACCCCGTACAGGCCAGTCTGGACGACGCCAACAGCAAACCCCGCCTGACCCGCCTGAAGCTGGATTGACCAAACAGGCTATACTTGCGGTTTCCACATTCTGCATTCTGAACATGAAAGCCGTCATTCTGGCCGGTGGCCTGGGAACCCGCATCAGCGAAGAATCCCACTTGAAACCCAAACCCATGATCGAAATCGGCGGGATGCCTGTGCTCTGGCATATCCTCAAACTCTATTCCGCGCATGACATCAATGATTTTGTTATTTGTCTGGGCTACAAGGGTTATATGATTAAGGAATATTTCGCCAACTATTTTCTGCACACCTCCGATGTCACCTTCGACATGGTCGACAACCACATGGAAGTGCACGAACGCCACGCCGAACCCTGGCGCGTCACGTTGGTGGATACCGGCGACAATACGCAAACCGGCGGACGTCTCAAACGCATCCGCAACTATCTTGCGCCGGATGAGGATTTTTGCCTCACCTATGGCGATGGCGTGGGTAACATTGACATCCGCGCCAGCATCCGTTTTCACAAGGAACAGAGGCGGCTCGCCACCATTACCGCTGCCCTGCCGCCGGGTCGCTTTGGCGCGCTGAACATCGATGGCGACAGCGTTATCCACTTTGACGAAAAACCGGCGGGCGGCGAGGGCTTTATCAACGCCGGATTTTTTGTGCTCTCGCCAGATGTCCTTGACCTCATCGAAGGCGACCGGACGTTCTGGGAAGAAGAACCGCTCAAAACACTGGCGGCGCGAAAGCAGCTAGCCGCCTGGCATCATCATGGTTTCTGGCAGCCGATGGATACCCTGCGCGACAAGACCATGCTCGAAAATCTCTGGGCTTCCGGACAGGCGCCGTGGAAAATCTGGCAATGAACGCCATGACGAACGCCAGCGCGAACGCCGCATTCTGGCAAGGCAAACGGGTTTTCATCACCGGACACACCGGCTTCAAGGGCAGTTGGCTGACGCTGACGCTTTTCCGTCTGGGCGCGAAAATTACCGGCTTCGCCCTGCCGCCGCCGACAACACCCGCGCTCTTTGATCTGGCGCGGGTGGGAGAAGGCATACATTCCGTCATTGCCGATATACGCGATGCCGACGCCATCCATCGGGCAGTGCGGGAAGCACGACCGGAAATCCTCTTTCATCTGGCGGCGCAACCGCTGGTGCGCCAGTCCTACGCTGATCCGGTGGAGACTTACACCACCAATGTCATGGGGCTTATCCACCTCCTTGAAGCCGTGCGCCAGAGCGATTCGGTGCGCGCGCTCGTCAATATTACCAGCGACAAGTGCTACGAAAACCGGGAATGGCTGTGGGGCTATCGGGAAAACGAGTCGCTGGGCGGTCACGACCCGTACAGCAGCAGCAAGGCCTGCGCCGAAATCGTCACGGCGGCCTGGCGCAGTTCCTTTTTTGCGCCAAAGACGCAGACCCGGACGCAAACCCACATCGCCACGGCGCGCGCCGGGAACGTCATTGGCGGCGGCGACTGGGGCAAGGATCGACTGATTCCGGATATTTTGCAGGCCATCAGCGCCCGACAACCCTTGCGTCTGCGCAATCCGCGCGCCATTCGTCCTTGGCAGCACGTGCTGGAGCCGCTTTCCGGTTATCTCTTGCTGGCGGAAAAACTTTATGCGGAAGGCGCGGCCTGGGCGGAGGCCTGGAATTTCGGCCCGGCAGACGCGGACGCCCAATCCGTACAGCAGATCACGAAGATGCTGGCGCAGCACTGGCCGGACGCCTTGCACTGGGAGATCGAGACGGAATCGCAACCACATGAAGCGTATGCGCTCAAACTGGATGCTTCCAAGGCGCGCGCCCGACTCGGCTGGCGTCCGCGTCTGGATCTGCGCGCCGCGCTGGCGGAGATCGCTCGCTGGCAACAAGCCTGGCAGGCGGGCGAGGACATGCGCGCCGTCACTCTGGCGCAAATCGCCGCCTTTGAACAGGCGTCGCCCACATGACACAGAGAGACCTGCGCGCGCAAATTCTGGAGCTTGTCCGCGCCTATGCGGAAAGTCGGCCCGCGTCCGCCTTTGTCCCCGGCGTAACGCCCGTACCGCCTTCCGGCAAGGTGCTGGGCGCGCCGGAAATGGAATACATGGTCGAAGCAGCGCTGGAGGGCTGGTTGACCACCGGACGGTTCAACGCCACCTTTGAGGAAAAGCTGGGGCAGTTTCTTGGCGTCGATTTCGCGCTCACCTGCAATTCCGGTTCATCGGCCAATCTGCTGGCGATTTCCGCCCTGACCTCGCCGCTTTTGGGCGAACGCGCCCTGAAACCCGGCGACGAAGTGATTACCGCCGCCGCCGGTTTTCCGACCACAGTCAATCCCATCCTGCAAAACCGCCTGATTCCGGTCTTTGTCGATTCCGAACTCGCCACCTACAACCCGACCGCCAAGGTCGTTGCCGCCGCCATCACCCCGAAAACCCGCGCCATCATGCTGGCGCATACCTTGGGCAATCCCTTCGCGGCGGCGGAAATCCGCGCCCTTGCCGATCAACATGGCCTCTGGCTGGTGGAAGATTGCTGTGACGCGCTGGGTTCCACCCATCAGGGCAAAAAAACGGGAACCTTCGGCGACATCGCCACCCTTTCCTTTTACCCCGCGCACCATATCACCATGGGCGAAGGCGGCGCGGCGCTGACCAACAATCCCACCCTGAAACGCGCGCTCGAATCCCTGCGCGACTGGGGACGCGACTGCTGGTGCGCGCCGGGGCGCGACAACACCTGCGGCAAGCGTTTTCAACGGGAATGGCCGGACCTGCCCGCTGGCTACGACCATAAATACGTCTATTCACACCTGGGCTACAACCTCAAAATCTCCGACATGCAGGCTGCCGTGGGACTGGCGCAACTCGACCGCCTGGAAGATTTTATTTCCGCGCGCAAAAGGAATTTCGCCTGCCTCACGCGCGCGCTGGCGGATGTCGGGGAATTTTTCGCGCTGCCGCAAGCCACGCCCATGAGCGACCCGGCGTGGTTCGGCTATCCCGTCACCCTGCAAGCGCAGGCCAAAACCCGGCGCGTCGATCTGCTCAACTACCTGGACCAGCGCAAAATCGGCGTCCGCCTGCTTTTTGCCGGCAACCTCACCCGCCAACCCTATATGCAAGGCCGCGAATACCGCGTCTCCGGCGATCTCGCCAATGCCGACCGGATCATGAACGACACCTTCTGGATCGGTCTCTATCCAGGATTGACCGAGGAAATGCTCGCCTATTCGGCGCAGTGTTTGCGCGGATTTTTCGGTGTGGGAATTTAGCGGGATGTTGGTTTTATCCTCGATGCCTTCGTGCCGCGTTCCGTCTGTTCATAACCCTGCGTTCCGGCTTCCGGCCAGCGTGTATCGCGCTTCCCGCCTTTAAAAATCAACCCCCTGCCGGTCTAGTCGTCGTCGTCTTCGTCTTCCGTATCTTCTGTGGCGACAACGGCTTCGTTGTCATCCACCGGTTTGATCGGCGCGTCGTCCAGCGCTTGCAATTCCGCGTCGCGCAAGGTTTTGAGCAGCGCGACGCCGTTTTTGGCGACGCGGAATTCGCCGTAGCGCGCCTTTTCGTAACGCCTGCCCGTGCCTTCCTGGAAAAAGAAGGCGTTGGTGGAAAGCTGGAACCCGCTGTTCCGTTGCTGGTAGCGGATGCAGCGTTCATCGGCGTTCAATGCCGCGCATTCTTCATTCCGGAGGAAGCGAACAAAATGGCCAACGCCGCGTTCATCCAGACGCAGCACCACGACGCCATGCCGGGGGTTGTCGTCCGAAGTGAGTTCACGGTCCATTTCCCGCGCTACCTGAAAATCCAGCGCCATGTAATCGCCTTGCATCAGGGAGCGCGGATCGACCGGCGCGAGTTCCAGAAATACCGCCCGCCCTTCGCGCAACAGGGTTTCGCGGCTGTAAATCACGTAATTGACGCCGATGAACATCAGTACGCCGACGATGAGCGCCAGTTCCTTGCGTACCCCGGATTTACACATGATCGCCCTCCTCGCGCGCGCGGCTTTGCAGACTGGACAGGCTTTTCAGAAGCGCCAGACGGCAGAGAAGCAGGATGCCGCCCGTCAGCAGCAGATAAATCGACTTCTCCAGAAGGCTCACTTCCAGCCAGTAGTAATATTGGGCGAACACCGCCAGCAGCATGATGATGCCGATGCCCAGCAACACGGGCGCATTGACCGCGAAGCCGGTGATGAGGATCAGGAGGGCAACGGCGATAAACGGCATTTTTATGCCCAACAAAACAACGCAGAGCACGGCGCTCATGAGGATCAACGCCAGAGGACGGTTCAGCGCCACGCTTTCCCTGCGCAGGAGCAGCGCGGCAAACCAGAACAGCGCCAGCCCCGGCAAAAGCCGGAGCATCAGCAGATCATAAGCCGTCGCGTTTTCCCGCGCGTCCGCAAACGGGCGCAATTCCGGCGCCAGCGCCCAGCAAAAAAGCATCAGAAACAGGGCCAGGGCCAGCGCGTAGCCCACGCTGCGCCAAAGCTGACCGTGGCGGTAATGGCGCGTGTTCATCTCCATCCACCAGACCAGAACGAAGTTAAAGCTGAAGGCAATGTACAGCCAGTCCAGCCATAAAACCTGATCCCGCCAATGCGCATGGCAAATCAGGGCAATGGCGAACAGCGCCGCAAAAGCCGCAGCCAGACGTTGCGCAAAATTATTCATGACGCAAAACACGAGGAGGGAAAACGCCAGCAGGAGGTAGAAAAATAAGGCATCGTCCCGGTTTATATATTCCATAAGCATCATTGCGGATGCAGACAGAATCAATCCCGCCCCGCACAAGCTTGCCGCATGGGCAAGCTGGATGAGGAAAAAATGCCCCCGGCGCGCGCGAAAAAGCCAACAGGCAAGAGCGCCCAGCGCCACGCCGGAAAAAAGCATGACAGAGGATTCACGTTCATAGAAAATCACAAACGCAAGCACGATGATCGCCGCCCCGATCCAGAGGGCGAGAAAGAGCGCCACCTCCATGTACCAGGGCGCGCGCGGGGCGATGGCGGGCATTTCCGCCTGCCGCGCAAAATCGGCGGCAGACAGCGTATTCCAGAGTTCCTGCGGCTTCATGCGCTTTCTCCCGCGATTTTTTGCATATCTTCCCGCGCCATGTTTTTATAGACGCGCCACAAACCGACGCCAACCCCCAGGGCAATGCCGATCATGAGCATCCCCGCCAGCGGGAGCGTCCCAATTCCGTCGAACAACCTGTTTTCGGCAATGACGCGAATCAGCGCCGAATTCGCCAGCAGGAGGAAGGAAGCGGCGACCGCCACCAACATGAAAAAATCGCGCGCGCGGCAGCGGTAAAAATACCCGAAGCCCGCCGCCCACAGTGCCCAGAGGATCAGCGCGTCGACCCCGGGATAGAAAATCAACGCGTCGACCTCGGGATAGAAATCATGGGCGCGTTTCACCACCCAGACGCCAACAACCGCGTCGTAAGTCACACAGAGCGTCACCGCCAGCGCTGTCAGACGCAAGGCCCAACGGCGGTTCCATTCGGCAAGGCGCCACGCCACCCCTTCCCACAGGGCCAGCGCCACCAGATTGGCGGCAAAATGAGGCAGCCAGTCAAAACCGAGGAAGCGCAGTCTGGACGCGCCCCCCAAATACAGATAAAGCGCGACATTGAACAATGCCAACAAGAAAAGCCACAGCAAGGCTTGTCGCCCCAACAGCGCCCAAGGCAGGAGCAGGGCGCACCAGAACGCGAAAAGTTCCCAGATATCCGCGCCCGTCTGGTAGGTTTGCCCCAAGAGCGCCAACAACGCGCCCAGACATAGTGCGGCGGCAAAAAGACTGGCTTGCCCGCCGGATCGCTCCAAACCCAGCCGCCAGACGCCGAAAAGCGCCAGCGCCAACGCGCCTTCCGCCAGCGCGAAGCGGCTGAAGCGCCCCAGTGCGTCCCAGTTGTAGGCAAAAAAGAAAATCACGCCGGAAGACAAGGCCAGCACCGCCAGCGCCAACAACAGCCAATCCGCAAACTGCCGCCAGTCGTCCGCCGTGGGAAAAGCGCCGACAAACCGTAGCGCATCCGGCAAACGCGCCGAATCAAGCGCCCCCTGCTCCGCCCAAAGCAAAAGCTGAAGTCGATGAGAATTCATGGTCGAGATCAATATGGAACGCGAAATGCGCGCGCCAAAGCATACCCTGCGAACAAGATTCGTGTCTACGACGGAGAAGGCGCCAAACTGAAGCCGCGATACGGCAAGGAACGGCGGAGGTAGCGGATAAACCACCTTCCGACCATAATCCCTTTCAGCCGCAAGATTTTGCCCTGCGGCATTTTCACTGATTTTCAACCGCTGGCGGCAGGCAGTCAACCATCTGGTGGTCATTGAAATCGGCGCGGGTACGGCGATCCCCACCGTGCGTCGCTTTGGCGAAGCACAGGATTGTCCCTTGATTCGCATCAACGCAAGGGAACGGCAGGTGCGCCCGTCCGGCGATGTCGGGCTGGCGATGGGCGGGCTGGAGGGGCTAAAGGCGATTGCAACGCGCCTGCTTTAGCGTTTTGCAAACGTCCTCAATCCGTATCCATTCCCACGTCCGCCGCCTCGCGCGCTCTGGTGATAGCCGCCAGACGTTTTTCGCACGGCATCTTGCAGCCCGCGACGCATTCGACCTTCAGAGC
>JAIRZG010000189.1 GCA_031267345.1 Zoogloeaceae bacterium | reverse complement strand
GTTGACGCCGATGACTGGCTGGTTGCTCAGATATTTGAGGGTGTTCGCCACCAGTCCATCCTGGCCGATGACCACCACCACGTCCTCCGGCGCGAAAATGAAATTGGGCAGGTATTTACGATCCAATAACTGGACATTGCCCAGGTTCTCGATTTCCTGCCGCGCCGCCTGTATCGAAGCGTTGTACTGCTGGTGTTCGGCAGCGTATTCACCACAATCGCCGCCCCGACTGTTGATGTAAAACTTCGCCTGCGACAGCGTATTCTGGCTCGCCAGCACCTTTTCCAGCCGGGTCTCGCGCACGATAACGACAATGCGAATATCGTATTTTTTCATCGCGACCTTAATCTTCCATGGCCTCTGTCGGCGCGTTTTTCAGGATGGCGTTCAGGAGATCGGGCGTGATGTTGAGATTGCCGATTTTTTCCGCCTGCTCGGCAATACCCTGGAAGGCATGCGCCAGCAGCCGCCCGGAATCCAGTCCGGCGTTGGTCAGCACCTTCAGGACTTCCGGATTTGTCTGTTCGTAGACGCCCATGACCACCTTGAGCGCGTAGGCTTTGGCGTCGGCTTCCGCTTTTGCGTTGCGCGCTTGCAGGTCGACCAGCGCCTGATTCCTTTCTTCCTGCTGCACCTCGAAGGTAAGGCGTTCTTCCGCCATTTCCTGTTCTTTTTTCATCGCCTGCCGCTCGGTTTCCATGCGCGTTTCCTGAATTTCCCGATTCTTGTTTTCCACGGCGATTTCCGTGTTGAGTTCGCTCTCGCGGATGATGCGCTCCTGCTCAATCGCGTAATTGCGACGCAAAAAGATGGCCTGATCGGATTCCTTCAGGATCTCCTCGCGCGTTTCCGCTTCCAGCGCCTTGGCGGTTTCCGGCGTGGGTTTTATCGCCGCCACGGAAAGGCCAAGGATTTCCACGCCCAGCGTTTTCACCATTTCATGTTCCGCCAGCGCCTGTCCGGCCTTGCGCGCCAGTTCATCGGCGGAAACGAGGGCTTCTTTCAGGCGCATGTGCTGCACCGTGCCCTTGAGCACGACCAGCGCCAGATTGATGAGGCGCTCCGGCAATTTTTGCGGATCGTCGGAAAGGTAGACAAGGCTCTGGGTGTTGATGGCGTAATTCAGCATCTTCACCGCCCTGGCCGGATCGGAAATGCGATAGGTGATCTGCCCTTGCAGGGTCAATTCCTGAAAATCCGAGGAAATTTCAGAAAGCATGAACGGCGCGTCTTCGCTGCCTATCGGCGCGACCAGGAGCGAAGTCGTCGGCACAAAATAAAAGAAGGAAAGCCCCGCCCCCTCCGCCGTAATTTTTTTGCCCCGGTAACGAAACACATAGCGATTCGGCTCAAAACGGGCAAAACGCACCATGTTCAAAAGAAGCTTCTTGATTATCCACAACACGACAACCACCGCCACCGCCGACGCCAAAGGCGTAATCCAACCATTCATCATTTTTTGTTCCCCTCTTGGTCATCAGGCCATGCCTGAAAAAACAACGATTATTATACAGGCGAAAAGTCTTGGCGACGCGCCAAACCGCCGCACTTTCCTTACTTGATATTTTACTTTAATAAATCAATGTAACATATTGATAATAAACAATTTATATGTAATAAAAGAGACAAGAATAAGCGGTCGGCAGGCAGGGCAAACAGATTAACGTAGTGCTCGACACTACAAGTATCGAACGCCATGAAAACCATCTCCGCCGCTGACGCCAACCACCATTTTTCCCGCCTGCTGAACGCGGTTTCGGGAGGCGAGTCTGTCACCGTGTTATCGCGCGGCAAACCGGTGGCCGTACTTTCTCCCGCAGCGGGCGATGCTACCGAACGTAAAGAAGCCCGGCGCAAGTTGCTCACCCGTCTGCATTCGCAAACGCCGACCGGAGAAGCGCGTGACTGGAGGCGCGACGATCTCTACGGAGATACCTTGATGTGGGATGCGCTGATTCTCGCGGTTGCGGCGGAAAATCGTTGCCGCGTGTTGGTGTGACCCGCTTCATTTACGGTGCTTCAAATGTTGATATTTTACTTTAATAAGTATATATAACACATTGATAATAAACAATTTTAAAGCTCAAAACTTCTTTCTTTCCTTTCTGAATTCCGGCGCGGCCTTGTGCAGGTAGTAGCCCATTGACCAGAGGGTCAGCAGCGCGGCGAGCCAGATCAGCATCGTGCCGACGAAGTGGGTGTCCCAGCCGGTCAGTCCGGTCACGAACGGGCCGATGATGGGGACGGGCATGTGGTCGTGGAACAGCAGCAGGATGATGGCGATCATTTGCGCCGTGGTCTTGATTTTGCCGAGCATGGAAACCGCGACATTCTTCGCCGCGCCGATTTTCGCCATCCATTCGCGCAGGGCGGAAATGGTGATTTCGCGGCCTATGATGATGGCGGCGACCACCGCGTTGACGCGCTCGAAATCCACCAGAATGATCAGCGCGACCGCCACAATGAGTTTGTCGGCCACCGGGTCAAGAAACGCGCCAAAGGCCGAGGTCTGGTTGAACCTGCGCGCCAGATAACCATCCGCCCAATCCGTGACGCAGGCCAGAATGAAAATGGCCGTCGCCGATAAATCGCGCGCCATCGGGGAAAGCCAGCCCACAGGCAGGTAATACAACGCCACCAGGAACGGAATGGCGATAATCCGCAGCCAGGTCAGGCACATGGGCAGGTTGAACATGTTTTTCAATGCAACGCTCGATAAATTATTTTTGCCAGCGCCGGACTGATGCCGGGCGTCTGGACAAGTTGTTCTTCCGTCGCCGACATGACGCCGGACAAGCCGCCAAAACGCGCCAGAAGCGCCTTGCGACGCGCCGCGCCCACGCCGGGAATATCGTTCAGGCGGGAGCGGCGGCGCGCCTTGCCGCGCCGCGCCCGATGTCCGGTAAGGGCAAAACGGTGCGCTTCATCGCGGATTTCCACCACCAGCGCAAGCGCGGGCGGCAGAAGCGCGTCGGCAACCCCGAATTGTAATGCGCGTCCGTCCGGGAATACCAGTGATTCCAGTCCTGCTTTACGCCCCTCGCCCTTGGCGACGCCCACCACCGGCAAATGCGACAGGCCCATTTCCGCCAGCGCCGCCGCCGCAACCGCCACCTGCCCCTTGCCGCCATCAATCAGCGCCAGATCCGGCGCGCTCCCCTCCCCTTCCGCCAATCGGGCATAGCGGCGGGTCACGGCCTGACGAATGGCGGCGTAATCGTCGCCGGGGGCAACGTCGCGGATATTGAAGCGGCGATAATCGGATTTTTTCATGCCGCCATCCTGGTATGCCACGCAGGACGCGACCGGCAATTCGCCCGCCGTATGGCTGATGTCAAAACATTCAATGCGGACAGGCGTTTCCGCCAGTCCCAACGCCTGTTGCAGCGCGACAAGGCGCTCGCTCTGGCGGGCGCGCCCCTGATTTCTGGCGGCAATGGCAAGACGCGCGTTTTGCAGGGCCATGTCGACCCAGGCTTTGTGCGTGACGCCTTTCGCTTCCTGCATCGGCACTTCCCGCCCGCTCACAACCGCCAGCGCGGCGGCGACTTCTTCCGGCGCCTCCGGCAGGGGAAAAACCAGCAAACGGGCGGGCGCGGGATGGCGGGCGTAATGCTGGCTGATGAAGGCCGCTGACGCTTCCGCCGCAGAATACGCCGTATCCCGCGCGGGAAAGGCGCCACTGCCGTCGGCAAAAACAGGACGGTCGCCCAGATGACGTCCGCCGCGCACCATCGCCAGATTGACGCAAAGTTGTCCGGCTTCGGCGCAGGCGACGACCACATCCAGGTCTTCGTGTTTCCGGCTCTCGATAAACTGCTTTTCCTGCACCCGGCGCAGGATTTGCAGTTGGTCGCGGTAAAAGGCGGCGGTTTCAAATTCCAGACGCGCGGCGGCGGCTTCCATGAACGCTTGCAGGCGCGCGGAAACTTCCATTTGCCGCCCCTGCAAAAACCATATGGCATGTTGTGTGTCGCGCGCGTATTCCTCGCGCGTCACCAGACCTTGCACACACGGCCCGCTACAGCGTCGAATCTGGTAGAGCAGGCAGGGGCGGGAGCGATTGGCGAAAACGGATTCTTCGCAACTTCGCAGACGAAAGGCTTTTTGCAGGAAAAACAGCCCTTCGCGCACTGCCGCCGAAGATGGATAAGGCCCGAAATAATCCGCGCCGCGCCTGGGCGAGCCGCGAAAGAACCCCAGGCGCGGAAAATCCTCCCGCCCGATGACGATGTAGGGATAGGATTTGTCGTCCCGAAAAAGAATGTTGTAGCGTGGGCAGAGGCGCTTGATGAGGTTGTTTTCCAACAGCAGCGCCTCGGCTTCGGAACGGGTGACGGTAATTTCGATACCGGCAATCTGCCGCACCATCATGGCGATGCGCGGATTGGCGAGATTTTTTCGGAAATAGGAAGCCACCCGCTTTTTCAACTGCTTGGCCTTGCCCACATACAACACTGCCCCATCTTCCGCCAACATGCGATACACCCCCGGCAATTCCGGCAGCGTGGGCAAAAAGGAGGGCGCGTCGAACATCAGGGGACAGGAATCAGAAATCAGGAATCAGACAAAAACGTCCGGCATTTCGGGACGGGATGACGGATTTTACGCCAGCGCAGTACAAACAGGATTTTGTTATATGATCCCATTTCTTACCTGTCGTTTACCGAGGTTGCCATGAAAATATCCATTTCCCACGCGAAGGCGTTGCTATCCTCCATTGCGCTTGTGCTTGCGACCATCTGCCTGTCCGTCGATGCGCGCGCGGCCGAATCCGTCAATGTGCGGGTTGAACTCGACCGCAGCGTTCTGCCCGTCGCCGCCAAGGAAACCGTGGTGGTCAAGATTTCTCTGGACGGCGCGCGCAACGAGCAACCCGAAGCGCGCCCACCGATCAACCTCGGGCTCGTGATCGACCGTTCCGGCTCCATGGGGGGCGAGAAGATCGAGCAGGCGCGCCTCGTCGCGATCGAAGCCGTGCGCCGCCTCTCCGGCAACGACATCGTTTCCGTGGTGGCCTTCGACAGCGAGGTGAGAACACTCGTGCCGGCTACCCGCGTTACGGCGCGCAATGACATCGAGAAAATCATCAGCCATATCATGACAGGCAATTCGACCGCCCTGTACGCGGGCGTCGTCGAAGGCGCCGCGCAAGTCCGTGAGCACCTCGGCAAACCGGGGTACACCCATCGTGTCATTCTGCTCTCGGACGGTCAGGCCAATGTTGGCCCGTCGACCCCCGACGAACTTGGCGCGCTCGGCGTCAAACTGATTCGGGATCGCATCTCGGTGACGACGATCGGTCTCGGCCTTGGATATGACGAAGATTTGATGACACGACTTGCCCTGAAGAGCGATGGCAACACCTACTTTGCCAGAAACGCCGGGGACTTGTCCGATATTTTCAGAACTGAACTCGGTGACGTACTCAACGTCGTGGCGCGCGACGTGAAAATCATCATCACTTTTCCCGCCCATGTCCGTCCGCTGCGTTTTGTCGGACGTGAGGGGATCATCAAGGGGCAGCGCGCCGAACTGACGATCAACCAGATTTACGGCGGACAGGAAAAATTCGCCCTCGTCGAAATGGAAATCTCAGGCGCGAAGGACGGCGAGCGCCTGGACATCGCCACTACCGACATTACTTACGAAGACGCGCGCGCGCAGAAGAGGCACACGCGCAAGGCGAGCGCGTCCGCGCGTTTCAGCGCCGACCAGGCGGCGGTGATCAAATCGGCCAATCTCAAGGTTCAGGCCGACCACGCCGAAGCGATCGCCGCTGACGCGAAAGATGAGGCGGTTTCCCTGTCGGACAAAGGCCAACGGAAAGAAGCCGCCGCCAGACTGCGCCAGGCGTCCAGGCAGATGAACAACCTCGGCAAGACATACGGCAATCAGGAAGTTCTCGAGGCCGCGCAGGAAAGCGCCGCGTTGGCCGACGAACTGGAACAACAGGAAATCAGCAACGAACGGCGAAAAGCGCTGCGCACGGGCAGCGCACAGCAAAAGAGCCAGCAAGGAAAATCATCGAGCCGCTGAAACCCGCCTGTATGCGCGCGCAAGCGGGAATCCAGAAGCCGTTGCAAACACTGGATTTCCCGCTTATCAAGGGGAATGACAAATGTTGCCGCTTACCCTTTTTTGATCCAGCCCATCGGTTTGCCCAGCGGCAGCAGGGCGCGACCGAAGAAGGTGTTGAGGAAAATCGCGCCGGAGGCGTAGAAGCCCAGCAGCGAAATCAAAAATTCCGCCCAGGCCGCCAGGGCGCCGAACAGTTCTTTATTGACGCCGAGTAGTTGCAGGCCCAGCGAACCGAGCAGCACGAGGATCAGCACCATGATGGCGCCGAACACCTTGTTGGCTTCAAAGGCGGCGACGGTAATGAAGCAGCAGAAAAACAGGTAGCCGAAACAGGCAAAGCCAAACTGCTTCAGGTCGGCATTTTCCGGCACAGCGCCGAACCAGCCGTTCTGGATTGCCCAGATGGTCGCCACGGCAATCCAGAACAGGCCGAACGCGCCCAGCACAATCGCGCCGAAGTAGCTGTTGCGTTTGAAGTCGATGACAGCCGCCCAGATTTGCGCGATGGAGCCAAGAAATATGGCCCAGGGGATCAGATAAACAGAGCCGGCCGTCCAGCCCATTTTTTGCGAAGCGGCGACGAAGGTAATCAGCGACAGGCCGAATACGCCCAGCGCCGTGGCATCCGCCGATACGATTTTTGTTTCTTGCACAATTTGCGTCATGTTGATTCTCCTCGATCATTTATTTTCGGAATGTTTTGAAGCCCTGTGATGTGTTGGGGAAAATGGCGTCCTGCGGTTTGCAGGCCGTCGGAAAGCGTTGTTTTTTTGCTTGCACCTCCCTTTCCTGTCAAAAATGCAATGCGCGTTTGTCGCAGGCCAGCGCCGCTTCGTGCAGGACTTCCGAAAGCGTCGGATGAGCGTGGCAGATGCGGGCGAGGTCTTCGGCGGCGGCGGAAAATTCCAGCGCGACGACGGCTTCGGCGATCAGGTCGGACGCGCCCGCGCCGATAATGTGTACGCCGAGAATGCGGTCCGTTTCGGCGTCCGCCAGCATTTTGACAAAGCCTTCCGTCGCGCCCATGCCCAGCGCCCGACCATTGGCGAGGAAGGGGATTTTGCCGGTTTTGTACGTAACGCTTTCGGCTTTCAGTTGTTGCTCGGTCCTGCCGATCCAGGCGATTTCGGGCGTGGTGTAGAGAACGGAAGGAATGAGATCGAGATTGCAATGTCCGGCCTGTCCGGCGAGGAGTTCCGCCACCATGACGCCCTCTTCCATCGCCTTGTGCGCCAGCATGGGGCCGCGCACCACATCGCCAATCGCCCAGACGCCGGGCAGATTCGTCCGGCAGCGGGCGTCGACTTCGATCATGCCGCGTTCGTTCATTTGCAGCCCGACGGCCTCCGCGTTCAGACCGTCAATGTTGGGAATGCGACCAGCGGAGACGATCAGGCGATCCGCTTCGAGTTGGCTCGCCTTGCCGTCCTTGTCGGTGTAGGCG
>JAIRZG010000181.1 GCA_031267345.1 Zoogloeaceae bacterium | reverse complement strand
CTTGAAGTTGTTGGCGTAATGCCCCAGATAGGCTTTGACATCCTGCCGCGACCAGGCGGCAGCCCAGGCCGCCAGTGCGCGCGTCACCTCCTGACGGGCGTCCGCCGCGTCGTTTTCCGTCTTGTTGGGCGTGGACGCTGTAGCAGCGGGTGTTGGCGCAGGATTGGCGGCAGGCGCGGGTGCGGCGGCGATCACCGTAGCGGCGGGCGGCGTCACGGCGACAGGCGGCGGGGCGGACGACGCAGGGCTGCCGCCGGGGGCGCTGACCAGTTCGCGGATCAGGGCGAGCTTGCTTTGCGCGGCGGCGTTGGAAGTATCCAGTTGCAGCGCCTTATCATAAGCCTGACTGGCCAGCTTGGCGTAGATATCGCCGAGATTTTCGTAGGCGATGGCGTAGGAAGGATGGGTGCGAATCGCCATTTCCAGCGCGCTGCGGGCGCGGTCATACTGCTTTTGCTGGGCGTAGAGCACCGCCAGATTGTTATAGGGTTCCGGCAGTTCCGGGTAATCTTCGGAAAGTTTGGTGAAGATGGCGACAGCCTCGTTGGGGCGCTTCAATTCAGTGAGAATCAACCCTTTCATGAAGCGCCCCTGCGCGTCCCTGGGGTGATTGGCGAGGTAGGCGTCTACGTTGGCAAGCGCCTGTGAAAATTGACCTTGCCGCATCAAATTCTGGATTTCCGCCAGATTGTCCGCCGCGAAGGCGACAGGCAACGTGATTGCGGCGCACAGCGCCATGCCCGTAACAAGACGCAGAAGCGAACGCGGAACAAAACGCGCGACAAAAGAGGTGAAGCCGGGAAGATGAGCCATGCTCGGTGCTATACTTCGCAAAAAATCAAGTTGTGGATTCTACAACAATTCTTTACCTCCCCGACGGCTTGCCTGCGTCCATTTCAGCCCTCGCCATGCTTACCCTTTTCAATACCCTCA
Organism: Zoogloeaceae bacterium; assembly: GCA_031267345.1. Lineage (GTDB taxonomy): Bacteria > Pseudomonadota > Gammaproteobacteria > Burkholderiales > Rhodocyclaceae > Azovibrio. Next base: position 7,045 of record JAIRZG010000181.1, on the reverse strand, counting down.
AACGGGAAAAACAGCCCTTCACCCCCATCGATCCCGGCAAAATCAGAATGTACGTCTGCGGCATGACCGTATATGACTATTGTCATCTTGGTCACGCGCGAGTGATGGTGGCTTTTGACGCCGTGTATCGCTGGCTCAGGACCAGCGGTTTTGACGTGACCTATGTCCGCAACATCACCGACATCGACGACAAAATCATCCGCCGCGCCGCCGAAAACGGGGAAAGCATCACCGCCTTGACCGGGCGTTTCATCGCCGCCATGCACACGGACGCCGACGCGCTGGGCGTGTTGCCGCCCGACCACGAGCCGCGCGCGACCGAATACGTGCCGCAGATGCTGGACCTGATCGGCAAACTGGAAAAAAACGGTCTCGCCTATCCGTCCGCCAATGGCGACGTGAATTATTCCGTCCGCAAATTTTCCGGCTATGGTCAGCTTTCCGGCAAATCGCTCGACGACCTGAAGGCGGGCGAGCGGGTGGGCATTGACGACGCCAAGCAGGATCCGCTGGATTTTGTGCTCTGGAAACGCGCCAAGCCCGGCGAGCCGTCCTGGCCCTCGCCTTGGGGCGAAGGTCGCCCCGGCTGGCACATCGAATGTTCCGCCATGAGTTCGCATCTGTTGGGGACACATTTCGACATCCATGGCGGCGGGCAGGATTTGCAGTTTCCCCACCACGAAAACGAAATTGCCCAGTCCGAAGGCGCGCACGGCGTGAAATTCGTCAATTACTGGATGCACAACGGCTTTATTCGCGTCGATGACGAAAAAATGTCCAAGTCGCTGGGTAACTTTTTCACCATCCGCGACGTGCTGAAAAAATTTGACGCGGAAGTGGTGCGCCTCTTCATCCTGCGCACCCACTACCGCAGCCCGCTCAACTACGCCGACAACCATCTGGCGGACGCGCGCGAAAGCCTGAACACCCTGTATTTCACCCTGCGCGACGTACCGCCGAATGAGGCGGACAAAGCGGCGGACATCGACTGGGACGCCCCTCATGCCGCGCGTTTTCAGGCGGCGATGAATGACGATTTCGATACCCACGCCGCCATCGCCCTGCTCTTTGAACTGGCGCAGGAAGTCCGCCGCAGCCGCGATGCCCGACTTGCCGCCCAACTCAAGGCGCTGGGCGGCGTATTGGGATTGCTTTCCCGCCCGCCGGAGGCCTATTTGCGCGCCCCCGTCGGCACGGAAAAAGCGGCGGGATGGACGGACGCCGAAATCGAAGCCCGCATTCAGGAACGCCTTGACGCGCGTAAAACCCGCGATTTCGCCACCGCTGACCGTCTGCGCGACGAACTCAAGGCGGCGGGCGTCGTGCTGGAAGATGGTAAAGAAGGCACAAGCTGGCGGCGCGGGTGACGCCATTCCCGACAATATCCTCAGCGCCGCAAATCAGCCCTTTCCCCTTTGCGGGGGAAACGGGGGAAACCTCCGCCCCTTCCCCTTGACGGGAAAGGGAACAGAATGGCAGTTCATTTTTTATCCGGCTCGAACGGCATTGACATTTCTTTTGTGCAGGATCATTCAATTCCGGATCGCCGTTTGGCGGGCCGTACCCGAAACGCTCCTCATCAAATTCCAGGTTGGTTCGAGACGCATGGTATTTCTCCTTTTATTCCCGCTTATCAAGGGAATGACGAATTTTGACTTGTTCAACGTTTCCTTTTCCGCATTCCTTCCGCTGGTAGGTTTTGAAGCGTTCCCGCACGGCGCTCATTTCTTCCGCTGTGAGCAAAACCGGCGCGCCGATGTGCAGGGCGCGGGCGTAGTGCTCGCAGAGAGCTTCCAGTTCCACGCCACGCGCCAGGGTCTCCTTGAGATTGTCGCCGTAGAGCAACATGCCGTGATTGGCGAGCAGGCAGGCGGAACGGTCTCGCAGCGCGGCAAGGGCGGCGTCCGAGAGTTCCTGTGTGCCGAACAGGGCGTAAGCGCCGCAGCGTATCGTGTCGCCGCCGAAGCGGGCGATCATGTAATGAAAGGGCGGAATATCGCGGCGCAAACAGGCGAGACTAACGGCAAACGGTGAGTGGGCGTGCAATACCGCGCCCGCGTCCGGACAGGCCGCGTAAATGTCGCGGTGCATTCGCCATTCGGAGGAAGGCGGATAGCGGCCTTCCTGCTGACCATCCATCGCCACCCAGGGAATATCCTCCGGCGTGAGCGCGGCGTAATCCATGCCGCTGGGCGTAATGAGAAAGCCCGCCCGTCCGTCGCAAAGAAGGCGGCAACTCAGATTGCCCGCCACGCCGCTGTTGAGGCCGACCGCGCACATGGCCTGCGCGGTAGCGATCAACGCCGTTGCCGTCGCCAGCGGCGAGGCGTCTGCGGGCCGGTTCATGTGGTTTTGGCGGTTTGCGATGACCATTTGTCCGGATGGTGCAGCGCCAGCGCGGCGCGGTTGGCGGGACAGGGGCCGTTTTCGGTGATGATGGCGGTGACCAGACTGGCGGGCGTAATGTCGAAAGCCGGGTTATAGACGGCTTCGCCTTCGGCAATCTGGCGCAGATGGGCGGGCTTGCCGTTTGCCGCAAGGCCGGAAATCAGCCGCAATTCCTCGCCATCGCGGGCTTCGATGGGAATATCCGCGCCGCTTGCCAGCGAAAAATCAAAGGTGGTGGACGGCGCGGCCACATAAAAGGACGTATGCTGGCGGGCGGCAGCCAGCGCCTTCAGGCAGGAGCCGATTTTATTGGCGACATCGCCATTGGCGGCGATGCGATCCGCGCCCACCAGAACGGCGTCAACGCGATTTTGCAGAATCAGCAGACCGGAGGCATTGTCGGCGATCAGCGTATGCGGAATGCCCGCCTGCTGGAGCTCCCAGGCGGTAAGCAAGCCCTGATTGCGCGGACGGGTTTCGGAAACCCAGACATGCAGCGGAATTTTCGCGGCGTGGGCGGCATAAACGGGCGCAAGCGCCGTGCCGCGTTCGACCGTCGCCAGCCATCCGGCATTGCAGTGGGTCATCAGTTGCAGGGGGCGACGCGGATGTCCGGCAGCGAGATTTTGCAGGAGTTTTTGCCCGTGCGCGCCGATGCTGGCGTTTTGCCGGGCGTCTTCTTCGGCGATGGCGTCCGCTTCCGACCAGGCGGCGGCGGAGCGTTCGTCCGGCGGCAAATGCTGGAGATGCGCGCGCATCCGTTCCAGCGCCCAGGCCAGATTGACGGCGGTAGGCCGCGCGGCGGCAAGGTGGATAACGGCTTTATTCAGGGCGTCGTCGCTGGCGTCCCGCGTCAGCGCCAACGCCAGACCGTAGGCCGCCGTAACGCCGATCAGGGGCGCGCCGCGCACCTGCATGATGCGGATGGCGCATTCGGCATCCGCCAGCGTTTCCAGACGCAGCCAGACTTTGCGCCAGGGCAGTTGCGTCTGATCGAGAATATCCACGCGCTCCTGTTTTTCCGCATCCAGGCTGCGGCGCAAGGGGCGGGGCGAGGGAGTGGTTTTCTTCATGATTCACTCGCAAAAAAGAAGATTCCAGAGCGCCGTGACAGCGGCAATCTGCGTTTCGACTTCAACGCGCGGCAGGCGCGAAGGCGCGTCATTCAACCGCTTGCCGTGTTGCAGCCGTCGGTATTCGCGGTAGGCGTTACGCGCGGCTTCCGCCGCTTCCGCAGGAATCAGTTCCAGACTCGCCGCCATCTTGAGCAGGGCGATATTTCCCAGATTGGCGGTCAGTTGGGGATAACGATGGGCATAACCCAACACCAGATATTGCACGATGAATTCCACGTCGATGATGCCACCGGGGTCGTGCTTCAGGTCAAAACGGTCCGCGTCCTTGCCGGCGTGGCTATCGCGCATTTTCTGGCGCATGGCGAGCACTTCCGCCCGGAAGGCGGGAAGGTCGCGTTGCTGGCAGAGAATTTCCTTGCGCACCGTCTCGAAGCGGCGACCGAGTTCGGCGTCGCCCGCGACAAAGCGGGCGCGGGTCAGCGCCTGGTGTTCCCACACCCAGGCGTGTTCAAGCTGGTAGTCGCGGAAGGCTTCCAGCGTACAGACCAGCAGACCGGAATCGCCGTTGGGACGCAGGCGCAGGTCGGTTTCAAAAAGCTGTCCGGCTGCTGTGCGGTTGGCAAGCCAGGTATTGATGCGCTGACCCAGACGGGTGTAATTGCGTTCGGCGTCGGGATGCGCGTCGGCGGCGTCGCGCAGATAAACCAGATCAAGATCGGAGGCGTAGCCCAGTTCCTTGCCGCCCAGCTTGCCATAGCCAATGATGGCGAAAGCGGGCGTTTGCCGATGCGCGCCGACCAGTTTTCGCCAGCACAGGGCAAGCGTGGTCTCCAGTAAAATGTCCGCCAGTTGCGTCAGATGGTCGGAAATGCGCTCAATGCTGTGCAACCCCGCCAAATCCTGCGCCAGCAGACGGAAGACCTGGGCATGATGCAATTCGCGCAACACATCCATTTCCCGTTCGGTATCGCCCGCCGCGTCCGCCAGCATACGCGCGAGTTCGTCACGGAAAGCCGCCCAGTCCGTCGCCGTATCCAGCAGACGGGCGTCGAGCAGCTCATCAAGCAGCAAAGGATGCTGATTGAGATAGTCGGCCGCCCAAGAGGAGGCGCTGACCATGCGGGCGACTTTATCCAGTGTTTGCGGATACTGCTGTAACAGGGCCAGATACGCGCCCCGACGGGCGATTTGCTCCAGCAGATCCAGACTGCGCCCCAGCGCCAGATCCGGCTCCGGCAAGGCGCCGACGACGTGCAGCAGACGCGGCCCGACCGCGTTCAGCCGCGTCCGGTTGCTGGCGGGCAGTTGCTGATACCGCCCGGAAGCGCGCAGGGCGGCAAGCCGCGCCCAGGCTTCTTCCGGATGATGGAAGCCGATTTCCGCAAACCGGGCTACGCCCGCCTCCGCCGACAATTCGCCCAGCCAGAGATCGGTCAGTGGATGCGCTGCTTCGTCGGGGTCGGAAAACACCGCCTCGAAATGGGCGCTGACCTTTTTCCGATGCTCGTTCAGTCGCTCCAGCAATGCTTCCCAATGCGCGCAACCCATGCTGACGGCAATGCCCTGACGCGCCGTTTCCTCCGTGGGCAGACTGTGGGTCTGCTGGTCTTCCACATATTGCAGACGGTGTTCGAGCTTCCTTAAAAATTTGTAGGCCAGATGCAACTGGGCTTCGGTATCCGCCGGCAGGATGCAGCGTTCCGCCAATCGGGCAAGCACGGCGAGCGTGGGGCGGATTTGCAGGCGGGTGTCGCGTCCGCCGCGTATCAACTGGAACACCTGGGCGATGAATTCGATCTCCCGAATACCGCCCGGCCCCAGCTTGAGGTGATCCATCCGATCCTTGCGCGTCACTTCGCGGCGAATCTGCGCGTGCAGCTCGCGCATGGCGTTGATGGCGCCAAAATCCAGATAACGGCGAAAAACAAAGGGATGCACGGTTTTTTGCAGGGCGTCCATCCATTCTGCCTGCGCGTTGTCGCCGCTGTTCATGACGCGCGCCTTGATCCAGGCGTAGCGTTCCCATTCGCGCCCCTGCGCGATGAAATAGTGTTCCAGCGCGGCGATGGAGGAAACCAGCGGCCCGGAATCGCCATTGGGACGCAGCCGCATATCGACGCGAAACACTTGCCCATCGGCGGTGATTTCGCCCAAAGCGGCAATCAGGCGCTTGCCCAGGCGGGTGAAAAAATCAAAGTTGTCGATTTTTTTCGGCCCCGCCGTCTCGCCGTCTTCCGGATAGACGAAAATGTAATCCACGTCGGAAGAAACATTCAGTTCACGTCCGCCCAGCTTGCCCATGCCGACGACCATCAAGCGTTGCGGCAAGCCTTCTCGATCCAGCGGCTCGCCGTATGCCTTCGTCAGCGCCGCGTGATGAAAGGCCAGCGCGGCATTGGTCGCCACATCGGCCAGCAGGGTCATGCTTTCCATCACCTCGTCGAGTTCCGCGCGTCCGCACAGATCGCGCAATTCAATCTGCGCCATCGCCCGCTGGCGCATCTGCCGCAACTGCCGCTGCAAGGCTTTTTCGTCCGTCGCCGCCGGAGAAAGCATTACCCATAACGCATCTTCCGCAAGCGGCTGCCACCAGTCCTGCGCCGCCATTTCCGGCAATTCCGGCCTCGCCGCAAACAGCCGCCGTAAATACCGACTATGCGCCAACGCGCCCGCCCACGCCTCCGGCGTCACCCGGGGCGCGACCTGTGGCGCCGCATCCGAAACATTCATGTTCGCTATTTATTTAAAAAACACGCTATTGTAGTCCTTGCGGACGGCGCTTCGGGAGGAACGCCCGCATACAGATAGGGGCGGCTCGCGAGCCGCCTCCGCAACTGTGCCTTTGGCGTGGACGAGTGGTTGACCCTCTCCCCCTTGTGGGGAAGAGATGGAGAGAGGGGGCGCCGTTTCGTTTGCAGGGCGGCTGGTTGTGGCGGAATCGTTGCACCTCCTCTCCCCGGCTCTCTCCCACCAGGGGAGGGGAGAGGGGGGCAGGGGTTGGGGAGGGTCGGGGCGGGGATACACAATTTCCTCCCCTTGAAGGGGAGAGAATGGGGCAACCCTCAAAAGGCGTAATTTACCCGCGCGGTTCCGGTGACGCCTTCACGTTTGCCGACGTAGCCTTGCAGGCCGATGTCCAGCGTCAACGCCTTGTTTTGGGCGGGGATCAGCGTCAGGCCGAATTCTCCGATGCTGGTGAACCCTTTCAGATCGGGGGATTTTATGGGGTAGCCAAAGGCTTTGGCCTTGGCTTTACCGTCGAACTCCTGTTCGCCCGCCAGTCCGGCGTAAAAACGGGTGTTGCTGTTCAGCGTCCGGCTGTAGCGCGCGCCGATTCGCAGGCGTTGCGAATCCACGGCTTTAAAATCCACTGCATCTCCGGTGGAAAGCGTCACCTTATCTCCTTCCCGTCTTGTCCAGAAGTATTTGCCGTAGACATCGAGATCGGCGTTATCGGAAAGTTTCCGGACATAGCCCGCGCCCAGATGCAGACCGTAGTAGGCGCTTTTGGCGTCGTACTTTGCGCGGTTGCCTTGACTGTCGAGCAGGTCTTGGCTTTGGAAGTCGCTGCTTACCCGTCC
>JAIRZG010000167.1 GCA_031267345.1 Zoogloeaceae bacterium | reverse complement strand
CCAGTCGTAGTTTGCTTGCCGTCTCCATGAGTCGCCCCAAAAAGACAGAAAACTACATAAAACAAAAGGCTGTGAACAGTCCCCTGTGTAAGCCTTTGTGCGTAAACGAAAAAATGTCAGCGTGTACGATGGCGGCATTCATGCGATTGCCCTGCCCTGCATACTCACCCTGTCCGGGGTTTCAGGTACAATCGTCATTGTCCGTCACGGCGTCCGAAACGGGCGCGGTTCCCCGCATCAACTCGTTCAAGTCAATCTCCCATGCTGCCCCTTGATCTTTCCGCCCAATCATCGCTCGTGCTCCAGATCGTCGCCGGTATCAAGGCGCTCATCGACGAGCGCAAACTGCCGCCGGGCGCCAAGCTCCCCTCCATCCGCCAGTGCGCGGAAACGCATGGCGTGAGCGTGTCCACGGTGGTGGAGGCTTACGACCGTCTGGTTGCGGATGGTTATCTCGTTCCGCGCCAGAGCGCGGGCTTTTACGTGCGCGCTACGGCGGCGCAGGGTATTTATCGCGAAGAAGCGCAATCGTTACGCAATATTCGTTTCGATCCGCTCTGGTTTGTGCGTCGCGCCTGGGAGAATCGTTCGGCGGAAGTGACGCCTGGCTTTGGCTGGATTCCCGACGCCTGGCTCGACAATGACGCTGTGCGCCGTGCCCTGCGCGCGCTGTCGGGCAAGCCGCCCAGTCAGATGGTGGGCTACGGCAACCCGCGCGGGCTGACCAATCTGCGGCTTAAAATCAGCGCATGGCTGGGGGAACAGGAAATCGCCGCCGCGCCCGATCAGATTCTGCTCACGACAGGCGCGAGCCATGGCATCGAACTGGTGTCCAACTATCTGCTGCGTCCTGGCGATACCGTGCTGGTGGATGAACCCGGCTACAGCGTCATGATGTCCAATCTGCGCGCGCGCGGGGCACACCTGATCGGAGTGCCGTGGACGCCGCAAGGCCCGGATGTGGATATTCTCGAAGCACTGGCAACCCGACACCATCCGCGCGCCTTCTTCACCAATTCCAGGCTGCACAACCCGACCGGCGCCAGCTACTCGTCGGCGACGGCGCATCGCGTGTTGCAGATCGCCGACCGACATGATTTCCTCCTTGTCGAGGATGATGTCTGCGCCGATCTCGATACCGGCGCGCGTCGCAGCCTGGCCTGCATGGATCAGTTACGCCGGGTCATCTACCTGACCAGCTTCTCGAAATCCATTTCGCCTCGCCTGCGCGTGGGCTTCATTGCCGCGCATCGGGACGCGGTTGAGGACATTACCCAGATCAAGATGATGACCGGCCTTACTTCGTCCGAAATCGCGGAACGGCTGGCCTGCGAAATCCTCAGCGAAGGGCGTTTTCGCAAGCACATCCGTGCACTGCGCGAACGCCTGGGCGAAGCGCAAGAAAATACCGCCAGACGCATCGAACAGGCCGGACTGGAACTCTTTGACACGCCCGAAGCCGGTCTGTTCCTGTGGGCGCGCCATCCCGCCTTTGCCGATTCTTCCGTCCTTTGCAACGAAGCCATTGAAGCCGACCTGCTCCTTGCGCCGGGACACCTGTTCATGACCGAGGGCCAGACCGTGCCCTGGATGCGCTTCAACGTCGGCTTCAGCGATCATCCCAAGCTCTACGGATTTTTGGAAAACCTGCGTCCGCCGGACGGGGCCTGATAAATTAAATCCCTGCAAACCCCTGAAGAAAAACCCCGACGCAAGGGAAAGGCGTCGGGGTGGCGGGATTCCGTTCCTGCGCGGATGGGCGCCGGTTATGCGGGTTCGCAGACGATCAGACCGGGGTTGTCCGGGGAAGTGGACTCATGATGAGGCTCGTGATGGGGCGCCTCATACGGGATATCGTCGTCGGGTTTCTTCTGACCGAAGAGGAGGTGCGCGTCGGCATAAGGCGAGTGCCCCCGATCATAAGGCTTGAAGAGCGCCATGTAGAGGAAGCCAAGCCCCAGCACGATAGCGCAGGAGACGATCATGTTGTAATCCCCGTCGCGCGGCCACACCATGTTGATGATGGCCAGCACGCCATAGACCAGCGCGGCGATATTGACCGGCCATGCCCATCTGCCCAGACGGAACGCGCCGGAAGGCTTCCAGCCGCGCGCGCGGGCGATCAGGGCCGCGATGACGATCATCTGGAACGAAAGATAGATGCCGACCGCCGCGAAGCTCACGATGGTAGCGATGGCGTCTTCCATCCAGTAGCCGACGATACAGAGCACGGAGGTCAGGAGCGCGACGAGGACAATCGCGTTGGAAGGCACGCGGTGCCGTTCCGAGACACGGCGGAACAGCGTACTGCCGACGAACATGTCGTCATGGGCGTAAGCATAGAGCAGGCGACTTGCGGCGGCTTGCAGGGACAAGAGGCAGGAGAGGAAAGAAACCATCACCACCGCCATGATGAGCTTGGAGACCACCGGCCCGAAGGCATTGTTGAAGATGGTGACGATCGGATCGGTATCTTCGCCCGCGAGCACCCTCTGCATATCCGGCACCGCGAGAATCAGCGAGAGGCAGGCAAACATCGCCGCCGCGCCGCCGATGTAGATGGTCATCCGCATGGCTTTCGGAATCGCTTTACTCGGATTCGGAGTTTCCTCGGCCAGGTCGCCACACGCCTCAAAACCGTAATACTGGAACATGCCGCCCAGCGATGCCGCGAGGAAAGCCGGCCAGTAGGAACCGTCGACGCGGATGTCGAAGGTGCTGAAAACGGCGCTGAACTCATAGTGCCGCTCAAAGAGGAGCAGATACGCGCCCACCAGCAGCGCGCCGATCAATTCGCACAGAAAGCCGAACATGGCGACTCGTCCCAGCCACCGGGTGCCCTCCAGATTGAGGCCGGTTACGGCAAAGATAAGCGCCAGCGCGGTAATGACCGAAAGCATCGCGGTGGGATCCATGCCTATCATGGAGGCGAGGTAAGGCGACGCGCCCACGGCGATTCCGGCGATGCTGGTGCACAGCGCCCAGGCGTAGACCCATCCTCCCATCCACGCCCAGCGTTTGCCGACCAGGCGTCGCGCCCAAGGGTAGATGCCGCCGGAAATGGGAAACTGCGACACCACTTCGCAGAACACCAGACAGACCAGCATCTGGCACATGCCGATGATGAGATAAGTCCAGAACATCGGCGGCCCGCCCGCGGAGAGACACAGCCCGAACAAGGTATACACGCCGACCACGGGCGACAGGTAGGTAAAACCGAGCGCAAAGTTCTGCCACAGGCTCATGCGGCGATTGAAATGGGGGTTGACGCCCAGCGCCTTCAACTGCGCGATATCTTCAGCGTCGCCTGCTTCCGCCGAGATGGGGTTGAGTGCATCATGTAGTGTCGCCACGGGTGGCTCCTTCTCCGTTAATGAAAAAATGCGTGTTGGCCTGGTTTAGCCCAGATTGATCCACACCGACTTGGTCTGCATGTGGGCAAGGATGGTTTCAAAACACTTGTCGCGCCCCTGACCGGACTGCTTGTAACCGCCCCAGGGTTGCGTCATGTCGCCATGTTCATAACAATTGACCCAGACGATGCCGGATTCCAGATCGCGCGCCACCTTGTGCGCCGTGTTGAGATTCTGCGTCCACACGGAAGCGGTCAGTCCGTAGCAACTGTCATTGGCGATGGCAACGGCTTCTTCCTGGGTTTTGAACGGAATGACGGCAGCCACCGGCCCGAAGATTTCCTCCCTGGCGATGGTCATCTTGCTGGTTACGCCCTTGAACAGGGTCGGTTGTACGTAGTAGCCCGCTTCCAGCCCGACAGGCGCGCCACCGCCGATCACGATTTCGCCGCCTTCTTTCCTGCCGATGTCGATGTAATCGAGGACGCGGCGCTGCTGTTCGCGCGTCACCAGCGGCCCGACGGTCGTGGCCGGATCAAGGGGGTCGCCTGGCTGATAGCGCGCGGCTTCGGCGACAAAGCGCTCCACGAACCCGTCGCGCAGGGATTCATGCACCAGCAACCGGGAGGCGGCGCTACAGATTTCGCCCTGATTGATATAAATACCGCTTGCGGCATAGGCGACCGCCGCGTCGAGATCGGCGTCCGGCATGATGATTTGCGGGCTTTTGCCGCCACATTCCGTCGTCACTTTCTTCATGTTGGACTGACCGGCGTAAATCAGCATCAGTTTTCCAACCTCGGTGGAACCGGTAAACCCGATCTTGTCCACGTCCATGTGCAGGGCCAGCGCCTTGCCCGCATCCTCGCCCAAGCCATTCACCACGTTGAAGACCCCTTCCGGCACCCCCGCTTCGGCAAAAATTTTTGCCAGCAACAGGGCGCTCAAAGGGGACTGCTCCGCCGGCTTCAAGATGACGGAATTACCCGCCGCCAGCGCCGGAGCCACTTTCCAGGCGGCCATCATCAAGGGGAAATTCCAGGGCGTCACGCAGGCGACCACGCCCAGCGGTTCACGCACAATCATGTGCAGGGCGCTGCGGTCGGTACTGGTCACCACGCCCTCCACCTTGTCGATGGTTTCGGCGAAATACTGGAAAGTCTGGATGGAACAGGGCAAATCAATACTGGTGAGTTCGCTGATGGATTTACCCATATCCAGACAGTCGAGCAGGGCGAATTCCTCGGCGCGCGCTTCCAGCAATTGGGCGATTTTGAACATGACGGTCATACGGTCGCGGGGTGCCCGATGCGACCACGCCCCACTTTTGAACGCCCGCCGCGCCGCCCTGACCGCGAGATCGACATCTTTTTCGTTGCCACGCGACACTTCAGCAAGCGGTCTGCCATTGGACGGATTCAAGGTGGTGAAACGTTGCCCATCGATGGCATCGACAAACCTGCCGTCGATAAACAGACGGGTTTCGGGCTTCACGGCGTCCGCCAGCGCGTGCCAGCGCTTCACATCATTCATGCTTTGCTCCTTGTTCAAATCCGGTTCGGAAAAGCGACATTCAAAATGTCGGCTCCGGCGTATCCGTGCTTCACAAGGCTTTCAGCAAGGAGTGTGCCCAAAGGAGATTTTTGTTATAACTATATGAATTTAAATGGATTTAAAGCTGTTTTTTGGCGCCGCAATCGTTTTGTTCGCGCTGCAATCTCTCAGCATGGAACCCTCTTGCGCTGCAAATATCCATCATGTCGGGGACGGAAAGGTAAGGGAGCATCCTGCTCCCCTTCAACATCAACAACCAGGAGCTGGAAGCTCCCGCTACTGTTGATCCGGTTCACTATTTGCTTTTTCGCACTACCGTAGCGATATCGACGCCGAGCAGATCGGCGGCCTTGCGTTTGCTGCCGGTTTTCTGGATGGCCGCGTCGATCAGGGAAGATTCGTAACGCTTCACCGCTTCGCGCAGATTGAAATCGACGGGGAAGCTCGTGTCTTTCGGCGCCGTCAGGGCATGCATGGAATCCGATCCGGAAATTTCCCCGCTCGGCATCATTGTCATTTGTTCCAGCGGCAGGTCTGATTCAGTGACGACCCGGTTGCCGACAACGCCGAGGTATTCGATGATGTTCTGCAATTCCCGCACATTGCCCGGATAGGCGTATTCCTGGAGACGGCGGCGACAGCCAGCGTCTATGGTCAGCGGTGTTTTCCGACGTTGGTTGACGCCGGTCAGAAAGCGATCCACCAGCAACGGGATCAGTTCACGCCGTACTCTCAACGGGGGCAGGACGAGGGTGACGACGCTCAGGCGGTAGTAGAGGTCGCGGCGGAAGCGACCTTCCTCGACCAGCGCGCGCAGGTCTCGATTGGTGGCGGCGATGATTTGCAGGCGCAGACGCCGCGACACGGTAGCGCCGACCCGCTGGATGATTCCTTCTTCCAGGATCTGCAAAATCTTGGCTTGGCAGTGGAGCGGAATTTCACCCACTTCGTCGAGAAACAGGATGCCCCCATCGGCAGCCTCAATCAGCCCCTTTTTGCCACGTGAGGACGCGCCGGTGAAAGCGCCGCGCTCATAACCGAACATTTCGGATTCAAACAGCGTATCCGGGATGGAGCCGCAATTGACGTGCACGAAAGGACGGCTGATGGAGCCGGAACGCCGATGCAGCAGACGAGCCAGTTCCGTTTTGCCGACACCCGATTCTCCCAGAATCAGCAGACGGATATTCATGGCGATGGCGCGCAGGCCACGGTTCACGACGGCGGCAGTGGCTTCGCCGCTGATGATGGGATCGGTATCCGTAGCGCCCGCTTCGGGGAGCTGCGGCGCAAAAGCCGGAGTTGCCGGTTCTCCGTAAGAACGCCGGGTGATTTTCGACAGCGCGTCAAGGTTGCGCTGCACGATCATGAAAGCGCTGGTTTCGCCACTCCAGCAGCGATACCCGCGCGTGGAGATCAGGTAAGCGTGACCATCGGCGTCCTGCACCACCTTGTTGATGCGCGAACTTTCGGCAAAGGCATCCAGAAGCACTGAACAATCAATACGGGATTGCTGGATGAAATCTTCCAGGAAATGCCCGATGACCATGACCCGGTAAACTTCGTTGATGCTTTCAGCGGCGGAGTTCATGTATCGCACCTGACCCGACGGGTCGACGATCACCAGGCCGTCGGGCAGCAGGTCGCCCAGCACCAGCCAGCGTTCATCGGTGTACAGTTCGTCGAGGTTGAACATCCTCGTGTTGGCAGGCAATACTTCATTGATGTTCACAAATTTCATCGTAAAACCAACTCCGGTTGAACCTCCACCCGTAAGAAAGGCGGGAGCGAACCCCTGATCAATGGACGGGGTTTCGGCGACCGTTTCGGGAGGGGAGAGAAACCCCTGCCACAACACGTTGTAAGGGATGGGGGAGGGCAATGGCAATCCCTCTTGTCGCTGCGCCGAAATGCGCTGTCCCATGAAACCTGGCAGCAACAACGGCGCCAAGCGCCTCGAAGATATAAAAGGCCAATAAATTCAATAGAATGGCAGGGGCGGCATCCCGTAAAAACATATGCTGACGCACATTTGTAGTGCGTTCCGCGACAAATGCGCATCAGCGTGGGGAAGCAAATCTGTTTGGGCCTTCGGAAACCGCTCATCCAGCGGCGCGTTCCAGCGCGGCGGCGAAATCGAAAACGTCCAGTACGCAGCCGCTGGTCGCAATGTTGTAAATGGGCGCGTTGGCGTCGGTGTTGACGGCGATGATCGTCTCCACATGTTTCATCCCGTGTTGATGCTGCACCGCGCCGGAAATACCAAGCGCGAGATAGAGCTTGCAATTGCCCGCAACCTTGCCGGTGAGTCCCACCTGATGCGGTTTGGGTAACCAGCCCGAATCGGCGACAGGACGTGAACAACCGAGTGTCGCGCCGAGTTTTTCCGCCAGCGCAGTGAAACGGGGCACATTTTTTTCGTCCTGAATGCCGCGCCCGATGGCGAGGATGAATTCCGCCTTGCCAATGTCGATGTCCGACGATGGCGCTTCCGTAAAGCCCAGATGGCGATAGCGTCCCGCGATACCGTAGAGCGCCAGCGGCAGCGTCGTGACAACGGCTTCTCCGCGCCCGTCCGGCGCCTTGAATGTTGAACCGCGAATGGTAAGCACCACCACGGATTTGCCGGGAAAATCGAGTTCCACGTTCACCTTGTTGGCGTAGCCGCTGCGCGTGGCGCGAAGACCTGTTCCGGTTACGTCCAGGCCGAACACGTCGGCGGCAAAGCCGCTCCCCAAACGCACGGCCAGCGCCGCCGCAAAACTGACGCCGCTGGCGGAATGTCCGACCAGAATCAAGGCGGGTTCACAGCGCGCGGCGGCAGCCATCGTCGCCGCCTCGGAGGCCGCCGCGTCGAAATTGGCGCTGCCCGTCTCCGCCAGCAGGATTTCATCCACGCCGGGGCGGTTCAGCGCTCCGGCGAAAAACCGGGGCATATCGCCCGCCACGAGTACCCGCAAGGGACCGCCCAGTTTCTCTTTTATCGCCAGCGCCGCGCCAATCAGGTCGGCGCTCGAATCGGCCAGAACGCCGCGCGTATGCTCGGCGACAATCAATATTCCACTCATGCTGTTTCTCCTTTGGAGGTTCCCGTTTTTTCCCGGATGATGGCGATTACTTTGGCGGCGATTTCGTCGGCGCTGCCTTCCAGCATGGTTGCCCGCGTCGCTTGTGGCGCGAAGATCCGGTTTACCGCTGCGGCACGGTGCGAATCGGCTTCGCCTGCCGCGTTGACGCTGGCAATCGGCTTGTCTTTCGCCAGCTTGATCATCCGCATGGTGGCGTAACGGGGCACGTTGCCGCCGGTTTGCATGGAGATGACGGCGGGCGTGTCGATTTCCACCTGATGCTGCAACCCGCCTTCCAGTTCGCGTGTGACCTGAATGACGGCGCTGCCGTCCCATTGTGTTTCCACCACCATGCTGGCGCGCGGCAGATTGAGCAGACTGGCGAGCGCGGTACCGGTGGCGGCATTGGCCTGATCGCCCGACTGCGCGCCAGTGAAGATCAGGTCTGGTTTTTCCCGCAAGGCGATCCCGGCCAATATGCGCGCGATGACAATAGGATCGGCGTCCGCCAAATGGTCATCCCAGACGCGCACGCCGCGATGCGCGCCCTTGGCCAGCGCCTTGCGCAAGGTGCTGTCGGCGCTTTCCGGACCGACCGTGACCACCACCACTTCGCCGCCATCCAGAGCTTCGATGGTCTGCAAGGCTTGTTCGAGCGCGGTGTCGTCCCATTCATTGAGCAGATATTCAAAATATTCTTCCGGGATGCCGCGATGGTCGTCCGTAAACGAGAAGTCATCGCCCAGCTTTCCGATCTGTTTGATCAGCGCCAGAATGCGTACACCATTTTTCGCCGGGATTTCGTAGGTGGGCAGATTGGCGGGCGTTACCGGATTGGCTCGCCATGACAAAGCGCTGGCGGGTGGTGTCGGCACGGTGGTTGTTACCGGCGTTGGCGCGTCAACAGGGGGGGTAATGGCGGCGACTGTGGCGGCAGGCGGAATGCCTCCAGCCAATGCCTTGTCCAGCATTTCTCCCAACTGCGTCCCCAGTTGCGAGGCGACTGTCGCGGCGACCCGTCCGGCGATGGCAGTGGTGAGTTTTTCAGTCAGGGCGGGCAGGTCATGCAGGGTGATCGCGTCGAGTTCAATGGCCTTGGCAACCAGTTCGGCAATGTCTTCCACGACAAAATCATTTTCAAGACCAGCGGTTTTGCGGGCGTCTTCAAACATGGTGAGATCCTTGGGGCAACAGGTGACAAATACATCGATCCGGCCAAGCGTGACCGCTTCGCGTATGCGCAGTTCGGAAGGCTTTTTCGTACCCGGTTTGTCGGGAATCCAGATCCGTCCGCCGCCCGCGCCACAGCAGAAACTGTTGTCACGGTTGCGCGGCATCTCGACCAGGCGGCAACCGATCCATTCCAGCACCCGGCGCGGCGCGTCGTAACGCTTGTTCAGCCTGCCAAGATGACATGGGTCGTGGAGGGTGACGGTGAGATTCAGCAGTTTTTTTACCTTGAGCGCGCCGCGCTCCAGCAGGTCGCAGAGCAGTTCGGTGTAATGAATGACGGGCGCGGTCTCGCCAAAATCAGGGTATTCGTTATGCAAGGTATTGAAGCTGTGCGGGTCGGTGGTGACGATGCGCTGGAATGCTTTGGCGTTCGCCATTTGTTCCAGATTGTATTCAACGAGCGATTCGAACAAGCCTTCCTCGCCGATGCGGCGCACGTCGTTACCCGCTGTCTTTTCGCCTTCGTAGAGCAGGCCGAAATCCACTTTTGCCGCCCGAAAAATCCGCGCCACGATACGGCTGACCGCCTGGTTGCGCGGGTCAAAAGCGGCCTGGTCGCCGACAAACCAGAGAAAGTCGGCAGATTCCTTGCGAATATCCTTGATGATGAATTCGAGCTCCTTCACCCACGCGGCCCGCTTGCGCCCCGGTTCGCTGAAACTGTTGCCAGAGGCGCCGATGGTATTCAGCATGACACGTAAGAGCGGATCAAGCCGGTCGCTTTCGACCAGTTGCCGCCGCATTTTGACGATCTTGACCGGGTGTTCGACGCCGACCGGGCAGATTTCCAGACACGCGCCGCAGGTACGACACGACCACAGGGTTTCCGGGTCAATGATGTCGCCGATCAGGTTTGTCCCGGGCAGCTCGCGTCCCTTGGCCGCGTTGTTGTGCAGACGCAGGTCGAGGATAAAATCGCGCGGACTCAAAGGATAACCTGCCGCCCGCGCCGGACAGGCTTCATGACAACGACCGCATTTGGCGCAGGCATCGAAATCGAGCAGGTCTTTCCAGGAAAAATCGGCGACCGTGCCGACGCCTGCCGCGGCGCCTGCCAGCGGTTTGGGCAACCGGCGCAAGGCCAGCGGATCGCGGGCGGCAAGCGACCCCAGGGCGGCGAGAATGTGCTTTGCCTTGCACCAGGGCAGGGCGACGATGAAACCCAGCGCGGCAAACCCGTGTACCCACCAGTTGGCGGCTCGCGCGGCGTGCAGCGCGCCTTCGCCCAAGGAGGAGAACAACATGCCGAAAAAACAGCCTATCGGTTCCCACGCGCCCCAGGCCGGACGTTCCATCGCATGACGCAAACCTTCCTGCACGAAGCCGGTAAAAATAATGACAAACAGGGCAACGAGAAAAATCCAGTCCTCGCGCTTCCAGCATCGGGCGGCAGGACGCGCTTCAACCTCGCCGGCATAGTCACGCCGGTAATCAAGTTTTTCGGGGACGCGCGCGCCACGTCGCCACATCATCAGCAACAGTCCCACCAGCACCGCCAGTCCGGCAAGATCAAGGGTTAATCCGAAGAATTTGAAAAACGTCCCTTTCCAGTAGGTGATGCCGAACAGCGGTTCAAGAATATCGTACTCAAGCGTGATGACCGCCGTACCGAGGAAGAGCACGCCAAAACCAAAAAAAATTGCCGCGTGCGACAGGCCTGCATAGGGATCACGCCGACGCAGGGTTCGATGCGTCAGCACATCTGCGACCATGCGCCCGATCCCGGCCCAGCCGATGGACGCGCCCGACGCGGGTTGTCCGCGCAGATATTTGCGAATGGCGCAGACGATGCCCCAAACCGAAGCGCCCATGGCGGCAAACCCGATCAGGTAAAAAGTCGTGACTGCGGGGGAATCCAAATTCCAGAATAGCGCTCTGGTTTCTTCCATAATGTGAACTCGTCAAATCTGCATGGGGGCAAGAGATGCAAAAATGCACTTTCACACTGAATGAACAATATTCGTGCCATCTGCAATAAAAAACAAAAATTGTTTATAATCAATCAGTTAATTTTATTCTTGGAATGACATGATGCGATTTCGCATCATCTCGCCGCGTACGCGATGCAGAAAGTCATTGGCTTTTGGCATAAACGGGGCTGTCGCAACAAGAAGGTCTGCGTATTATGGCGACGCATTGATTCGCGGCGTTTGAGCCGGGTTGACCTGTAAAACCCCGACGACTTTCGGCATCGGGGTTCGATCCCGCTTTTTGCGGGTTATGCGGGTTCGACCTGCGGTCGCGCATCCCCCAGCTTTGGCACGGTTTCCGCGCCCCACAATTGCCGTTCGCGGATCCACGGCAGCGGATATTGTGGATGCGGGCTGTCGAATTCTCGCGCCAAACGGTGTCCGTCGAAAATGGCGTTGGAAATTTGTCGGGGGGCGTAGCAGTCGCCGACGCGGTAAACCGCTTGCACGCCGTTCTTTTCCCATTCGCCCTTGCGACGCTTGAGTTCCTGATACAATTCTTGCACAGGCTCGCGGGCCGTGACCAGAATGACCGCATCGACCTCCAGCACCACGATATCCTTGCTTTCCCGGCGGGGCAGTTTGCCGGTTTCCGGTTCAGTCAATGCCCAGCCGTGGCGATAAAGATGGAACAAAATCAGCTTGCCGTTCTCAAAGGATTCTGCCCAGTAGTTACGCATCACGGTAATGCCCTTTTCGTGCATCATCCGCTTGTTGTTTTGTATTTCCATCGTGAATTGGCTGTATTCGGCAGGGTCGGACATGTTGGTGACCAGCGTCACCTTTTTGCCCAGATCGGCAGCCAGTTCCGCCATGCTGATGCCGGTAAAGTGACCATCGCCATCCAGCACCACGATGCGTTCGCCCGGAATGGGCTTGCCTGCGATGATCTGTTCAGGCGTCAGGCAGGTGGGGAGCGAGGCGTCAATGCCCGCAATCGGGCTGTGTCCTTCCGCGCCCAGACCGTTTCCCGCCCAGCGCGAACCCGTGGCAATCACTACCTTGTCGGCGCCATATTCCAGTACATCATCGGCGCTCATTTTGCCAACGCCCAGATGCACTTCGGCATTCTTCAGTTTGCCCAGTTGCAACTGGCGATACACCGTTATCCGCCCCCATTCGTTCATGCGCGGGTAGCGGGTTACATAGCGCAGATGACCGCCCAGTTCCGCCTCGGCCTCGCGCAAGTGTACGTCATAGCCACGCTCGCCCAACACGCGGGCGCATTCCATCCCGGCAGGACCGCCGCCGACGACCAGCACTGAACACGATTCTCCCGTTTTGGCGAAGCGTTCCGGGTGCCAGCCACGGCGGTATTCTTCCATGGCGGTAGCATTCTGCGTGCAGTTGAGCAGACCACACTGGTTGAATTTGGAGACGCACTGGTTACAGCCGATACACTCGCGGATGTCTTCCAGCCGACCTTCGTCGATTTTCTTCGGCAGGAAGGGGTCGGCGATGGACGAACGCGCCGCGCCGATAATGTCGGCCACGCCGCTCTTGATCAGGTTGACCATATCGTCCGGGCTGGTATAGCGACCATTGACCACCACGGGCGTGCCGCCGACAATGCTTTTTGCCTGCTTGATGAAAGGAACCATCCAGCCGGACTTGCGAAAGCGCGAGGTTCCCGCATCTTCTCCCCATTCCTCGTAATCGCCGATTTTTACCGCATACAGGTCACACACGCCTTCCTTATGCAACATCTCCAGCACCTTGATGCCTTCATCGGTCGCCTGGATGCCGTGCGGGCCTTGCAGGGTGTCGATTTCATAACGGGTGGTGATGGCGCTCCGGTCGCCACAGACCCGCTTCAGCGCGGTCAGTACTTCGATGTAAAAGCGGGCGCGATTCTCAAGCGAACCGCCGTATTTGTCGGTACGCTTGTTGTAGCGTCGCTCCAGAAACTGTACGGGAATCGTGCTGTCGCCCGCTGTCACTTCCAGCAGGTCAAACCCGGCGTCTTGCGCGCGTTTGGCGGCGAGCGCGTACATCTGGATCAAGGCCTTGATGTCGTCTTCGTCCGCTTCCGCCGAATACATGGTGCGCGCGGGCAGCAGGTTGGATGGCAAGGCTGAGGCCGAGCGGGGCACTTCGCGTGCTTCCAGCCCCGGCGAGTGCATGCCGCCGTACCAGAGCTGCACGCCGGACAAACCGTTGTATTTGTGGATTTCGTCGCACATCGGGCGCAGGTTGCGTACATCGCCTTCATCCCACAGACGCGCCGAAGTGTAGGGAAATTCATCCGATTCAGGATGGATGGAACAAAACTCGGTAAACACGACTCCCCAGCCGCCTTCCGCCTTGGCGCCGCGAAACAGGGCCTGGGCGCCAGGTCGTTCGGAGCCGACACCGGCGCAATGGGAAGTTTGGAAGAACCGGTTCGGAGAAACCTTGGGACCGATTTTTACCTTGTCGAACAGGATGTCGTATTTTGGATCGCGTGGCATGAATGTTGTCCTTGTTGTGTAAACGTTGGTAAGGTCAAGAGATGTGAAAACACGCTCTTGACCCTACATAAACAACATTCATGCCACGCTTGGAAATGCAAAAAAATATTCATTTAATCAATGTGTTACAATATTCTCAGAAAATAATCGCTGCAATTTCGCAGCATTATCCTGCATGGGTGATGCGAAAAATCATTGTCTTGAAAGCATGGCGTGAATCCGGCAATTCAATATAACAAAGCGTTCAGGATGTTCAGCCTGCCATAATTTGAGGGCGTCGATGGGGGAGTGGTAGCCGATAGCCTGTTGCGGGATGAACTGGTTGCAGGCCTGGCGGTAGTTCATCAAGGTCTGTTCGAGTTCGGCGGCGCTTCTGAATCGGGTTTGCTGGCAAAGCTCGCTGATGCGCCCGTTGAAGCGCTCGACCATGCCGTTTGTCTGCGGGTGACGAGGGGAAATCAGGCGATGTTCGATGCGGGCGCTGGCGCAAGCCTGATCGAAGACGTGCGTACCCGAAGCCTGTTTTTCCCGGGCAGTGAAGCGATCCGTGAATTGCGTGCCGTTGTCTGTCAGGATGGTTCTGATCTGG
The DNA here is from genome assembly GCA_031267345.1 of Zoogloeaceae bacterium. GTDB lineage: Bacteria > Pseudomonadota > Gammaproteobacteria > Burkholderiales > Rhodocyclaceae > Azovibrio. The sequence continues at coordinate 809 of JAIRZG010000167.1, read as the reverse complement.
ATAGGACAAGCTGCCCAGTCCTTCGCGCTGGAGCGTGGTGCGCAAAGTATGCGCCCGGTGTGAGCGATCTTCCGTTCTTCGCGGTTCTGCCATTTGATGATCGTGCTTTTACGGACGCTGTAGCGCTTTATCGTAAAACCAACTCCGGTTGAAACCCCGCCCTTTAGGGCGGTGGGAGCCGACCCCGCCCTAAAGGGCGGGGTTTCAGGCGACCGTTTTGGGAGGGGAGAGAAACCCCTTCCAAAACACGTTAGACCGACAGGCCTGTCGCTAATTTCTTGCTCCGTTCGCGTTGCGTGTCGCGCAAACCTCGCCGGCTTGTCGTAGCGCGTATTTTCGTCCGTGTTTTCGGCGTGGTTCGCGCCAGACTGCGCAGGGTAGCGCATGGGCTTGGCTCCTGACGTTGATGGGCTTCGACCGCTTCCCGTGAAATAGCTTGCGCCCGGTATAAAGGCCAGCTACGGGATGAAATGGAATCGGACGGGACGGAACAAGTAATCAGGGATCAGAACGCAATTTGCAAAAACATTGCCCCCATTCCCCGCGCAACGACGCGGCGGAAAACCTGTTCAGCCGGAAACACGCCCCGCGCCGCAGGCGCGGCATCGCCGCCCGCAAGGGCTAGTGTTCGTCGACTTTGAGCAGGCCGTCTTCAAAGACGATGAACATGCCGGGGACGCAGGCGGTTTTTTTGTTGGCGGCGGGTTTATCGTATACGCAAAGTTCTGTTGTGCTGGTGTTGTGCGCGGCGGGCGTGGTGGTCGGGATGGCAGGAGTGGTCGGGGTTTCGCTGTTTTCGTTGTACAGGG
>JAIRZG010000144.1 GCA_031267345.1 Zoogloeaceae bacterium | reverse complement strand
ACCAACGCGGGCAAATCCACCCTGTTCAACGCCCTGACCCACGCCGACGTCTATGCGGCGGATCAGCTTTTCGCCACGCTGGACGCCACTTCGCGCAAACTCTGGCTGGAAGGCGCGGGCAACGTGGTGCTTTCCGACACGGTAGGCTTCATCCGCGACCTGCCGCATACGCTGGTAGCGGCGTTTCAGGCCACGCTGGAAGCGACGGTGGACGCAGATTTATTGTTGCATGTGGTCGATAGCGCCAGCGCCGCGCGCGACGAGCAACGGGCGGAGGTTGACCGGGTGCTGACCAGAATCGGCGCGGGCGCGGCGCCGCAAACGCTCATCTGGAACAAGGTGGATTTGACAGGCGTTCTCCCTGCGGTGGAACGGGATGACTATGGTAGAATTCGCTGCGTCAAATTGAGCGCGCGCACGGGCGCGGGTTTGCCCCTGCTGCGTGCGGCGTTGGGCGAATGCGCTCAGGATAGGTTGCGTAACCTGTCGGACGCGCCTTATGAATCTTGAAGTTTCTGACGGAAAAATCCTTACATGATCCTCTCTGGCTTAGTCGGCACTCTCATGTCCATGAACGACCCGCAATGGGGCAACAACGGCGGCGGGCGGCGTCCGCCCAATCCGCCCGATTTTGACGAACTCTGGAACGACCTCAAGGATTGGCTTGGCCTTCCTTCCGGCAACAAGGGTAAACGGCGCAACAACGGCAATAACAACGGCGGCGGCAAGGAAAACGCACCGTCGGGGCTGGACCCGCGCGCGCTGGTTTCCATCGCGCTCGGCCTTGCGCTGGCGGTATGGCTGGCTTCCGGCATTTATATTGTCGATGCTTCGCAGCGCGGGATGGTGTTGCGTTTTGGCAGGTACGTGGAAACCACGCAACCCGGTCTGCAATGGCGGCTGCCCTATCCTTTCGCCGCGCATGAAATCGTCAATGTTTCGGAAGTGCGCTCGCTGACCATCGGTTATCGCGGCGACGCGAAAAACAAGAACAACAAGGAGTTGAAAGAATCGCTGATGCTCACCCGCGACGAAAACATCATCGATGTCCAGTTCGCCGTGCAATACCGGGTCAAGGACGCGGTGTTTTACCAGTTCAAGAACCGCGATCCGGATGCGGCGGTGATGCAGGTGGCGGAAACGGCGGTGCGCGAAGTGGTGGGGAAAAGGACGATGGACGTGGTGATCAACGAAGAGCGCACCGCCGTAACCGAGCAGGTCAGCCTGTTGATGCAGGAAATTCTTGATCGCTACGAAACCGGCATCGAAATTTCCAAAGTCACCATGCAGAACGCCCAACCGCCCGAACAGGTGCAGGCGGCGTTTGAAGACGCGGTAAAAGCGGTGCAGGACAAGACCCGTCAGGAAAACGAAGGTCAGGCCTACTACAACGACGTGGTGCCCAAGGCCGAAGGTCAGGCGGCGGTGCTGCTGGAAGAAGCCAGGGCCTACAAGGAACGCATGACCGAAACCGCGACCGGCGACGCCAGCCGCTTTTCGCAGATTTTCACCGAATACGCCAAGGCGCCGGGCGTCACCCGGCAACGCCTGTATCTGGAAACCCTGCAACAGGTCTACGCCAACACCAGCAAGGTGATGGTCGACGCCAAGGGGCAGGGCAACCTGCTGTATCTGCCGCTGGATCAACTGATGCAGGCGGGCGCGGGCGGCACGCTGGCGCGGGACACGAACAATGGCGCGCGCGGCGGCAACGCGTCGTCGTCGCCGCAACGTCCGGATGAAGCCAACAAATCGCCGGTTACGGGAAGCGGCGTTTCCCGTGGCGAACTGAGTCGTGAACGGGAGTCGCGCTGATGAAAATCTTTTTACACGCCGCGCTGGTCGTTCTGGCCAGCCTTCTGGTGCTTGCTTCCCTGGTCTTTTTTACCGTGGATCAGCGTCAATACGCCCTGTTGTTCCAGATGGGGGAAGTCAAACTGACGATCACCGAGCCGGGGCTGCATCTCAAATGGCCGCTGATCCAGAATGTGCGCTTTTTCGACAAACGGGTGCTGACCATCGACAGTCAGGAGCCGGAACTGTTCATCACTTCGGAAAAGAAGAACGTGCAGGTCGATTCCTACGTCAAGTGGCGCATCGTCGATCCTGAGCTGTATTACGTTTCCGTGGGCGGCGATGAATCCCGCGCCAGCACCCGGCTGATGCAGACCATCAATGCCGGTCTGCGCGCCGAATTCGGTACGCGCACCGTAAAGCAGGTCATCTCCGACGAGCGCGAAAAAATCATGGAAGACATGCGCGCCAAGGCCAATGAGGACGCGAAAAAAATCGGCGTGCTGGTGCTGGATGTGCGCCTGAAACGGGTGGAATTGCCGACCAATGTCGCGGAAAGCGTCTACGAGCGGATGCGCTCGGAAAGAAAGCAGGTCGCCAACCAGTTGCGCGCCGAAGGCGCGAAACAATACGAAACCACCCGCGCGGGCGCGGATCGGAAGCGCGTGGAACTGCTGGCGCAAGCCTACAACGCCGCGCAGAAAATCAAGGGCGAGGGCGATGCCCAGGCCGCCGCCATCTACGCCAAAGCCTTCAACCGCGATCCGGAGTTCTACGCCTTTTATCGCAGTCTGGAAGCCTACCGCGAGACCTTCAAAAGCAAACAGGATGTGCTGGTGGTGGAACCCAATTCCGACTTTTTCCGTTACCTGAAAAATGCCCGATGATGCAAACGCTGTTGCTTGCTTTCGCCCTGATGCTGGTGATTGAGGGCGTCATGCCCTTTGTCGCGCCCGCCGTCTGGCGTGAGGCGTTGCGGTGGCTGGCGCAACTTTCCGACGGGCAGATCCGCTTTTGCGGACTGTCTTTCATCCTGCTGGGGCTGACGTTGTGGGTCATCCTGCAAATGGCATTCCGATGAACTGGCTGTTGCCCGAACATCTGGCGGATGCCCTGCCCGCAGAGGCGTCGCGCATCGAGGCGCTGCGGCGGCAAATGCTGGATGGCTTTGCCCGTCACGGCTTTGAACTGGTGACGCCGCCGTTGATGGAGTATCTGGAATCGCTGCTGACTGGCGCGGGGCGGGATTTGTCGTTGCGCACCTGCAAGCTCGCCGACGCCTTTTCCGGGCGCACCCTGGGCGTGCGCGCCGACATGACGCCGCAGGTGGCGCGCATCGACGCGCATCTGCTGAACCGCAAAGGCGTCACCCGCCTCTGTTATTGCGGCAGTGTCCTGCACGCGCGTCCCGCCAGCCTGCTTTCCAGCCGCGAACCCTTGCAGATCGGCGCGGAGCTTTACGGTTACGCGGGTGTGGAGGCGGACATCGAAATCCTGCGTCTGCTGGTCGAAGTCCTGCAACGCGCCGCGTTGCCGGAGTGTCGCGTGGATTTGGGGCATGTCGGCCTGTTTCGCGCGCTCTTTTGCGCCGCGCAAATCGACATGGCGGCCGAAGAAACCCTGTTCGGCCTGCTGCAAAACAAGGATGTGCCGGCGCTTGCCGCCTTCTGCGCCGGATTGCCCAAAGCCGGCGCCCCGTTCGGCGCGGCGCTGATGGCGCTGCCACAGCTTTACGGCGCGCCGGAAACGGTGCTGGCGAAGGCGCGCGCGCTGCTGCCCGCGTTGCCGGACATCGACGCCGCCCTGGAGACGCTGGCGCGATTGGCGAAGGCCGTGCCCGACTTTCCGGTTTCCATCGATCTTGCCGATCTGCGCGGCTATCACTATCACAGTGGCGCGGTCTTCGCCGCCTACGCGCCCGGTCATCCAACGGCGGTGGCGCTGGGCGGGCGTTATGACGGTGTGGGCAAAAGCTTTGGTCGGGCGCGTCCGGCGACGGGCTTTTCGCTGGACTTGCGCGAACTGGTTCGCCTCTTGCCGCCCATTGCCGCGCAAGCGGTCATTTTCGCCCCCTACAGCGGCGACGATCCGGAACTGGCGGCGGAAATTGCCCGTCTGCGCGACGCGGGCGAGCGCGTGGCGGAACGCTTGCCCGACGAGGACGCAACGCCGCCGCAGGACGCAGGCCGTCAGCTTGTCCGGCAAAAAGACGGCTGGCGCATCGCAACACGCACAATAAAGGATTGAAAGACATGGTCAGGAATGTTGTTGTCGTCGGCGCCCAGTGGGGCGACGAAGGGAAGGGCAAAATCATTGATTGGCTCACCGATAACGCGGCGGGCGTGGTGCGCTTTCAGGGCGGGCACAACGCCGGTCATACGCTGGTGGTGGGCTACGGCGCGGCGCGGCGCGAATACAAGCTGAATCTCGTGCCTTCCGGCGTCGTTCATCCCGATGTGCAGTGCTATATCGGCAACGGCGTGGTGCTGGACATCCGGCATTTGCGGAAAGAAATCGACGCGCTGGAAGCAGGTGGCATCGAGGTGCAAAGCCGCCTCAAAATCAGCCCCGGTTGCCCCCTGGTTCTGCCTTACCACGCGGCGCTCGATCAGGCGCGGGAAGCGAAGCGCGCCCGCGAAGCCAAAATCGGCACTACCGGCAAGGGCATCGGCCCCGCCTACGAAGACAAGGTGGCGCGGCGTGGCCTTCGGGTCTATGACCTGTTTGACCGCAAACGCTTTGCCGACAAACTGGCGGAAGTGCTGGCGTATCACAATTTCACGCTTACCCGATACCTTGACGCCAAAGCGGTGGATTATTCGGAAACGCTGCAACAGGCGCTTGATGACGGCGAGCGTATAAAACCGATGGTGACGGATGTTTCCGCTGCCCTCCACGCCGCCAACCAGTCCGGACAAAACCTGCTCTTTGAAGGCGCGCAGGGGGCGCTGCTGGACATCGACCACGGCACCTATCCGTTTGTCACCTCCAGCAATTGCGTGGCGGGTCAGGCGGCGGCGGGTTCCGGCATCGGCCCCGGCATGTTGCATTATGTGCTGGGGATTACCAAAGCCTACTGCACCCGCGTCGGCGGCGGCCCGTTTCCTTCGGAACTGGACATCGAAACGGAAGGGACGCCGGGGCGTCAAATGTCGGAAAAAGGCCGGGAATTCGGCACGGTTACGGGCCGGGCGCGTCGCTGCGGCTGGTTTGACGCGGCGCTATTGCGTCGTTCCGTCCTGATTAACGGTCTGTCGGGGCTATGCATCACCAAGCTCGATGTGCTGGACGGGCTGGAGCGTCTGGACATCTGCGTCGGCTACCAACTGGACGGCAAGCGTATCGATCTTTTGCCCATCGGCGCGGATGAGGCGGCGCGTTGCGAACCCGTGTTTGAAACCCTGCCCGGCTGGTCGGAGCGCACCGATGGCGTCAAGCGTTGGGAAGAACTGCCGCAAAACGCCCGCGCCTACCTTACCCGTCTGGAACAACTCTGCCAGACGCCCATCGCCATCATTTCCACTGGCCCGGAACGCGCCGAAACCATTTTGCGCCAACATCCGTTCAACTGACGGCGTGATAGAATCGCGCGCTTTTACGGTTTTCCCTTGTTTTTCAGGAGTATTTCATGGCAATTGAACGCACCCTTTCCATTATCAAACCCGATGCCGTCAAGAAAAATGTGATTGGCAAGATTTATGCGCGTTTTGAAGAAAACGGCCTCAAGATTATCGCCGCCAAAATGGTCTGGCTTTCCGCGCAGGAAGCCGGACAATTTTACGCGGTGCACAAGGAGCGCCCCTTCTTCAAGGATCTGGTGGCTTTCATGATCTCCGGTCCGGTGACGATTCAGGTGCTGGAAGGCGAAAACGCCATTGCCAGAAACCGCGAACTGATGGGCGCTACCGACCCGAAAAAAGCCGCGTCCGGCACGATTCGCGCCGACTTTGCCGAATCCATCGACGCCAATGCCGTACATGGTTCCGACGCTCCAGAGACCGCCGCCGTGGAAATCGCCTTTTTCTTCCCCGGCATGAATCTGTATAGTGGTCGTTGATATTTTTCGCCCTGTCGCAAGGATGCAAAAAAGCCGGGCGTTTTTCTCCCGGCTTTTTTGCATCCTTGTAAAACCCCGCTTTTCGGGTCTTTGATTTTTCCGAAATAACGACGAATCCGGATTTGACTGCCGTCCCCATGTCCCTGCAAAACCTGCTTGATTTCGATGCCGTCCAACTGGGCGCCTGGTTCGCCGCGCAAGGCGAAAAGCCGTTTCGCGCCACCCAGGTCTTGCGCTGGATACATCGCTACGGCGAGGCGGATTTTGCGGCCATGACCGACCTTGCCAAAACCTTGCGCGAAAAACTCGTGGCAAAAGCCTGCGTTGTTCCTCCCCCCTTGCTTTCCAGTCGCGTCGCCAGTGACGGTATGCATAAATTCCTGTTCGATGTCGGTGGCGGCAACGCCGTGGAAAGCGTATTCATTCCGGAAGCGGGGCGCGGAGCCCTGTGCGTTTCCACACAGGCGGGTTGTGCGCTCGAATGTTCGTTTTGCTCAACCGGCAAACAGGGCTTCAATCGCAATCTGACGACCGCCGAAATCATCGGTCAGCTTTGGCAGGCGAACCGGGCGCTGGGGCGCGACCCGAAAGGCGAACGCATTATTTCCAATGTGGTGTTGATGGGCATGGGCGAGCCGCTGGCCAATTTCGACAGCAGCGTGACCGCGCTCCGCCTGATGCTGGACGACAATGCCTACGGGCTTTCGCGGCGGCGGGTGACGGTTTCTACGGCGGGTCTGATTCCGGCGATGGATCGCTTGCGCGAGGAATGTCCGGTGGCGTTGGCGATTTCCTTGCACGCGCCGGATGACGCGCTGCGCGATACGCTTGCGCCAATCAACAAAAAGTATCCGCTTGCCGACCTGATGGCGGCTTGCCGACGTTATCTGGAAAAAGCGCCGCGTGATTTCGTCACCTTTGAATATGTGCTGATCGATGGCGTCAATGATCACGAACATGACGCCAAAGCCTTGATTTCCTTGACGCGACAGGTGTCTTGCAAGTTTAATATGATCCCTTTCAATCCTTTTCCCGGATCGGGCTATCGTCGTTCCCGTCCTGAGCGCATTCGACGTTTTGTCGATATTCTTTTGCGCGCGGGCATCGTGACGACCATACGCAAAACCCGTGGCGAGGAGATTGACGCCGCCTGCGGGCAACTGGCCGGACAAATCCGGAACAAAACACGGCGCGGCGCGCAGACAGCGCGCGGCATGCTGGAGGAGCAGACATCATGAGTCGAACGATTACAGGGCGCTTGCCGATCATGGCGGTGTGGCTGGCGGCATGGGCGATAATGCCGGTCAGCGCGCAGCTTGTGGTGCCAGAATCCACGCACAGCAATGAAACGGTCAGCAGCGCCCGCAATCAGGCGCAGATCCACACGGAACTGGCGGCGATGTATTTTCAGGCGGGCAGCATGTCGGTGGCGCTGGAGGAAACCAACATCGCCATTACCGCCGACCCGCGCTACGCCTCGGCCTACGGGGTGCGCGCGTTGGTGCATACCTTGTTGCGCGAATTCGACAGGGCGGACGCCGATTTCAAAAAAGCTCTGAGCTTTGCCCCGAATGATCCAGATATCAACAACAATTACGGCTGGTTTTTGTGTCAGCGCGACAGGGGGCGGGAATCCTTTCCCCATTTCCTGATCGCCATCAAGAATCCCCTGTATGTCACGCCGGAACGCGCCTATATCAATGCCGGTTCCTGCGCCATCAAGACGGGCGATCTGGAAGGCGCGCGCGCCTATCTGTTGCAGGCGCTGCAAACGGTCAAGGACCGGGAAAGCCTGGCGCTGGCGCAAATGCAACTGATTTCGCTGGCCTACAAGGAAGACAACCTGACGGAAGCCCGCAACCGCTTGCAGGAAGTCTTGCAGGCGGGCGTGACGCCGCCGCCGGACGCCCTGTGGATGGGTATCCGGGTGGAGCACAAGCTGGGGCATCTGTCAGAAGAAAAAAGCCTGGCGGCGCAATTGAAGCGTTTGTATCCCACTTCGGCGGAATATCAGGAATACCTGACAGGTAAATACGAATGAACAAAATCCGTACCTTGTGGCCGGGTCTGAAAGGCAAGGCGGCGACGACAGAAGCGGAAGTCGTTGTGGAAGCAGTCGCGAAGGTCGCCGCGGAAACGGGCGCGGAGACAGTTGCGGAAGCGCCGGTGGGGTTGCAACATGCGCGCGAAGCGTTGCACTCCAGTCTCACGGAGCAAACGGAGCAAGTCCCGCCGGCGGCGGAAGTCCAGGTGGGGCGGCGATTGAAAGCAGCGCGCGAGGCGCTGAAACTGGAGGCGAGCGATGTCGCGCAGCGTCTGCGTCTGGGCGAACGCCAGATTCTCGCGCTGGAAACCGGCGATCTCGCCGCCCTGCCGGGAAGAACCTTTGTGCGCGGCTTTGTGCGCGGTTACGCCCGTGTTGTCGCGCTGGATGAAGCGCTGCTCCTGAAAATCCTGGATGGCGTCGACAAGCTGGCCGCGCCCCGGCTGGAACTGCCGGAATCCACGCATGTCGCCATGCCCGGCAATCAGGGACAAAGCAATCGGGATTCGCTGATGGTGGCTTCCGGCCTCATCCTGTTGCTGGCGGCGGTTCTGCTGTACTTCTTTTTGCCGGAGCAATCCTGGATGCCTGTCCGGAGCGGTCAATGGACGGAAGATCAGCAAGCCGCGCCGGAGTGGACGCAGATCGTGGAGGATCCGGCGTCCACGCCCGCCGAACCTGACGGCGCGTCTGCTACGCCCGCAACGGACGGGACGGTTGCGGATTCGCCCGCGCCGGTGACGGATGCCGCGCCCGTCGTCAGAGGCGACGCGCAATTTTCTTTCGCGCAGGAATCCTGGCTGGAAGTGCGCGACAAAAATGACGTCATCCTGAGTTCCCGGCGCCACGCGGCGGGCACGAGCCACGCCGTTTCCGGCGCGCCGCCCTTGACGGTCGCGGTGGGCAGGGCTTCCGGCGTGACGCTCACCTATCGGGGAAAACCCGTCCCCCTGCATCCCAATGCGGAGACGGACACCGCCCGCGTCATTTTGCCTTGAGCGTTCGTTTCATGTCCCTTCGTTTTTGCGGCAAACTGCCTGACCAGCCCGACACGCATTCCTGTCATGTCGGCGGTGTGTCGCTGGGCGGCAAGTCGCCGGTGGTGGTGCAGTCGATGACCAACACCGATACGGCGGATACCGCCGCCACCGCTAACCAGTGTTTTGAACTGTATCAGGCGGGTTCTGAACTGGTGCGGATCACAGTGAATACGCCAAAGGCCGCCGCCGCCGTGCCGGAGATTCGTCGGCGTCTCGACGACCTGAACTGTCCGCTTCCCTTGATTGGCGATTTTCATTACAACGGTCATCGCCTGCTCGCCGACTGTCCCGACTGCGCCGTGGCGCTTGCCAAATACCGCATCAACCCTGGCAATGTCGGCTTCGGGCAGAAAAAAGACGCGCAATTCACCGCCCTGATTGAACTGGCCTGCCGCCATGAAAAACCGGTGCGCATCGGCGTCAATGGGGGCAGTCTCGACCAATCCGTGCTTACCCGCCTGATGGAGGAGAACAACAAACGCCACGCGCCGAAAGAAAATTCCACAATCATGCGCGAGGCGATGATTGCCTCAGCGCTGGAATCCGCCGCGCAAGCCGAATCGCTGGGGTTGCCGGGCAAACACATCATCCTGTCCTGCAAGGTCTCCAACGCGCCGGATCTGATTGCCATTTATCGGAAACTCGCCGCCCGTTCCCGTTACGCCCTGCATCTGGGGCTGACCGAAGCGGGCACGGGTTCCCGAGGTATCGTCGCCTCCACGGCGGCGCTCGCGGTGTTGCTGCACCAAGGCATCGGCGACACCCTCCGCGTTTCTCTCACCCCGCAGCCCGGCGCGTCGCGCGCGGAAGAAGTCATCGTCGCGCAGGAAATCCTGCAAAGCCTGAATCTGCGCGCCTTCACGCCGCAGGTGGTCGCCTGTCCCGGCTGCGGACGCACTGCTTCCGACTTTTTTCAGGAACTGGCGCAAGCCGTGCAAAGCCATCTGCGCGTCCGAATGCCGACATGGAAAAGCCAATATCGGGGCGTGGAGCGCATGAACGTGGCGGTGATGGGCTGCGTGGTCAATGGTCCCGGCGAATCGAAACACGCCAACATCGGCATTTCGCTCCCCGGCGCGGGTGAAGCGCCGACCGCGCCGGTTTATGAAGATGGCGTCAAGACTGCGACCCTGAAAGGCGAGCGCATCGCCGCCGAATTTCTGGACCTCATCGAGGGCTATGTCGCCCGAAGCTATCCGCAAAGAGGAGCCTGAACATGGAATTCCTGTGGTTCGTCCTGCCTTTTCTCATCGTCCTGTCGGGCGGCGCGCCCGATGATTCCGGTCTGCCGCCGCTTGACCCGCCGCAGCGTGTCCGCCAGTTGTGGTCACACACCGTGGGCGGCGCGTCCGTTCCGGAGGAGGCGTCTGGCCTGCGCCCCTACTGGGTGCGGGGACTGGTGTTCGCCGCTTCGGCGGAAGGCGCGCTGGTCAGTCTGGACGCCCGCGACGGCAGGGAAATCTGGCGGGTCGATGTCGGCAAACCGGTGACGGCCGGGGTGAGCGGCGATGGCGGGCGTGTGGTGCTGGCGGCGGGCGACGAGGTGCGTACCTTTGACGCCGATACCGGCAAGCCCCTGTGGTCGGTCAAGGTGGAAGGCGAAGTACGCGCCCAGCCGCTCTTTTTTCATTATTACCGCTATGCCGTCGACCCGGAGTGGGGCGGTCGCCCCAGCCTCCAGGATCATCACATGCTGACGGTGGTCAAGAGCATGACCGGCGTCGTGACCGCGATGGAAAGCGCCCAGACGCTCTGGCGTTATCGGCATCCGGCGGATCGACCCGCCGCCGAGTCGGACGGTTCCGCACTGGACGCCGCGCGGGACGCGCTCCTCGTCGGCTTTCCCGACGGCGATCTGGTGGCGCTCGACATCCTCGATGGCGCGCCGCTCTGGCGGCTGACGGCCTTGCCGCCGGAGGCCGCGCCCGCAACGCTTGCCCCGGCGGATCGCATGACCAGTCTCCTGGCGCCGCCGGCGCCCGCCGGGCCAAGTTTTTGCCACGCTGCCCGGCGTGACGATTGCGCGGGCCTCAAGCGCGCCCTGGCCTCGGTCGCGGACACGATGACGATGGGGACGCTCGACTACGGGCGCGGCTCCGAAGTGCGCTTCGACGACCCCATGAGCTTGACCGACGCCGAAGGCGTCATCCGGCAGTTTTCGCGCGAAACCGGGCGTCTCCAATGGACGCAGGACGCCCTGCGGGGACGCCAGCCGACGCCGCCCGCCGCAGGTGCGCCCACGGCGCTCATTGCCCTGCCCTACGAATACAACATCCCTGTTCCCTCCGACGGCAGCCTTGCCGTGGGCGACGCGGCGGGTTTCGTGCACCTGCTCGACCGTGAAACGGGCGCGCTGCGGGGACGCTTCAAGATCGGCGACACCCCCATCGACGCCGCGCCGCGCTGGATTCAGCCGCCGTCCGCCAGCTGGCTGCTGGTGCAAACCCGCGACGGTCGCGTCCATCTGCTGGAAACGCGCCCTCCTCGATGAACTGATCCCGCCATGCGCAAAATCACTCCCCTGCAATCCGTCAAGGGCATGAACGACATCCTGCCGCCGGAAGCCGAAAGCTGGGCGCGCCTTGAAGCTGTTGTCATTACCTGTTTGCAACGCTACGGCTACAAGCCCATCCGTCTGCCCATCGTTGAGCCGACGCCGTTGTTTAAACGGGCAATCGGCGAAGTCACCGATATTGTCGAAAAGGAGATGTATTCCTTTACCGACAGCCTGAACGGCGAACAACTCACCCTGCGTCCCGAAGGCACGGCGGGTTGTGTACGCGCGGTGATTCAGCACGGTCTGGCGAATCAGACGGCGCAGCGCCTCTACTATCTGGGGCCGATGTTCCGCCACGAGCGTCCGCAAAAAGGCCGTTACCGCCAGTTTTACCAGATTGGCGCCGAAGCCTTCGGATTTTCCGGCCCGGACATAGACGCCGAACTGATTTTGCTGACCCGGCGGATATGGGTTGAACTGGGGCTTGCCAAGGACATCCGCCTGCAACTCAACAGCCTCGGTCAGCCGGAAGAACGCGCCCACCATCGCGCCGACCTGATCGCCTACCTCGAAGGCTTTGCGGCAAGGCTCGACGCCGACGCCAAACGCCGTTTGCAGGACAATCCCCTGCGTATTCTCGACAGCAAGAATCCGGAAATGCAGGAAATCTGCGCGGGCGCGCCCAAACTTCTGGAGTACCTGGGCGCGGAATCCCTTGCCCACTTTGCCGCCGTCCAGCGGATTGCGCGCGACGCGGGCATCGAATTTGTCATCAACCCGCGTCTGGTGCGCGGACTGGATTACTACAACCTCAGCGTGTTTGAGTGGGTGACGGACAAACTCGGCGCGCAGGGCACGGTCTGCGCGGGCGGGCGCTATGACGATCTGGTCGAACAACTGGGCGGCAAGCCCACGCCCGCCTGCGGCTTCGCGCTGGGCGTCGAACGCCTGGCAGCGCTGATGACGATCGCCAATGACGAAGCTATGCCATCGCCGTCGTCGCCGGACGTGTATCTGGCGCATCAGGGGGAGGTGGCAAGCCGTTTTGCCTTTGGCGTGGCGGAAAAACTGCGCGACGCGGGGTTGGACGTGCTGTTGCACTGCGGCGGCGGCAGCTTCAAGTCGCAGATGAAAAAAGCCGATGGCGCAGGCGCGGCATTCGCCGTTATCATTGGCGACGACGAAGCCGCCGGCAATGAAGCGCAACTGAAGGCGCTGCGCGACAAAACTTCCGGTCAGCGGCGTGTGCGCGTCGACGCGCTGCCCAACTTCATTCGACCATTTTTTCAACGACTCAACAAAGAAGGATAACGGACATGGCTGCATATGATCTGGAAGAACAGGAACAAATCGAAAACCTGAAAGTCTGGTGGAAACAATACGGCAATCTGGTGGTTGGCTGCGTTTGCGCGGTGGCGCTTGCCGTCGCGGGCTGGACGTTCTGGAACGGCTATCAAACCCGGCAGGCCACGCAATCCGGCGAGCTTTACGTCGCCTTGCAACAGGCCATTAGTAGAAACGAGAGCGTTCAGGCGCGCGGGCTGACCGGCGAACTTACGGACAAATTCGGCAATACCAGCTATGCCTCGATGGGAGTGCTCATGGCTGCCCGCTACGCCCTTGCTGTGGACGACGCCAAAACCGCCAGGGCGCAACTCGCCTGGGTGGTCGAAAACGGCAAGGATGAATTCGTCGATATTGCCCGTCTGCGGCTGGCCGGATTGCTGCTGGATGAAAAAGAATATGATGAAGCCATCAAACAGATCAGTCGTCCGCCCGCTGCCGCCTTTGCCGCCAGCTACGCCGAATTGAGGGGCGACATTTTCTTCGCCCAGGAGAAGACTGTGGAAGCGAAGGCCGCCTGGCAGGAAGCCAGGGCGCTGCTGGAAAAAGACGATGGAGAAGCGTCGGCAAAGATGGAAGATTCGATTGTCCTGATGCTGTTGCAGCAAAAACTTGACGCGCTGGGCGGCGCGGCCTGATGCGCCCTTTGCTCAACCCTGCGTGGCGCGTCGGGCTGGGGATCGGCGTGGCGCTGCTCTCCGGCTGTTCATCGCTGAATCCCTTTGCCGGTTCGTCGCCCAAAATGGCGGAGCTTGCGCCCGTCAAAGCGACGGTGGAACTGGTTGTCGACTGGGACTACGCCATCGGCAAAGCCGGGGATTTTGTGTTCTATCCTGCCGTCACCGATAACGCCGTCTTCGTCGCTGCCGCCGATGGCAGCCTTGCCCGTCTGGAGAACGGCGTTCAAAAATGGCGCGTCCAGACCGGCAAGCCGCTCTCGGCGGGCGTGGGCAGCGATGGAGAACGGGTGGTCGTGGGTACGCGCAAGGGTGAAGTGCTGGCGTTTTCCGCCGAAGATGGCGCGTTTCTGTGGCAGGCGCAAGCCAGCAGCGAAGTCCTCGCGCCGCCTCTGGTGGAAGACGATCTGGTGATCGTCAGGAGTGGCGACAATAACCTCACCGCCTTTGATAACGCGGGTCAGCGCAAATGGTTCTACCAGCGTCCCACGCCCAGCCTGTCGCTGCGCGGCGCCGCGCCCATGCTGTCCGCGGATGTGTTTGTGCTGACCGGCTTCCCCGGCGGCAAGCTGGTGGCGATCTCCCGACAAAATGGCGCGCCGCTTTGGGAAGGCACGGTGGCGTTGCCCAAGGGCGCGACGGAACTGGAGCGCGTCGCCGATGTTGTCGCGCCGCCCGCCGTTTTCGGCGCGATTGCCTGCGCCGTGGCTTTTCAGGGGCGCGTCACCTGTTTCGATTTCGCGCAAAACGGCAACCTTTCCTGGTCGCGCGACCTGTCCTCGAGTGTCGGCCTGACGCTGGATAATCGCAGCGTTTATGTCATGGACGATGAAAGCGCCCTGCACGCGCTGGATCTGGCCTCCGGCAGCAGCCGCTGGAAAATGGACAAACTCCTGCGCCGCAAGCTCACCGCGCCGCAGACCCTGGGCGCGTACCTGCTGACCGGCGATGCGGCAGGCTACCTGCACGTCATCGACAAAACCGATGGCGCGCTCGCCGGGCGCCTGAAAACCGATGGCAGTCCGATTCTCGTCGCGCCCCAACGCCTGCCCGACGGTCAAATCCTGATACAGACCCAGGCCGGACGCCTCTATGGTCTGACCTTGCGCTAAAGGCAGGTTTCCCCGGCCATGATCGAAACCGACAACCTCGCGGCAGCGGCGCCGGAAGATCGCCTGATTGCGCCGCAGGCGCGCTCCGGCGCGGAGGAAGCGCAGGAACGCGCCCTGCGTCCCCGGCGGCTCTCCGAATACACCGGGCAGACGCGCATCCGCGAGCAACTGGAAATTTTCATCCAGGCGGCGCGCGGGCGCGGCGAATCGCTCGATCATGTGCTGCTGTTCGGCCCGCCGGGTCTGGGCAAGACCACGCTGGCGCATATTCTGGCGCAGGAAATGGGCGTCAACCTGCGCCAGACCTCCGGCCCGGTGCTGGAACGCGCGGGCGACCTGGCGGCGCTGCTCACCAATCTGGAAGCGCATGATATTTTGTTCATCGACGAAATTCACCGCCTTTCCCCGGTGGTGGAGGAAATCCTCTATCCGGCGCTGGAGGATTTCCAGATTGACCTGCTGATTGGCGAAGGTCCCGCCGCCCGTTCGGTGAAAATCGATCTGCCGCCCTTCACCCTGGTGGGCGCGACCACTCGCGCCGGAATGCTCACCAACCCCCTGCTGGATCGCTTTGGCATCGTCGCCCGTCTGGAGTTTTATTCCGCCGAGGAACTGCAACAGATCGTCCTGCGTTCGGCGCGACTGCTCAACGCGCCCATAGATGCGGAAGGCGCGCTGGAAATCGCCCGCCGCTCCAGAGGCACGCCGCGCGTCGCCAACCGTTTGCTGCGCCGGGTGCGCGATTATGCCGAGGTCAAGGCCGATGGCCGCATTACCCGCGCCATCGCCGATGCGGCGCTGCTGATGCTGGAAGTCGACGCGTTGGGGCTTGACCTGATGGACCGGAAGCTCCTGTCTGCCATCATCGAAAAATTCGCGGGTGGCCCGGTCGGCGTGGAAAACCTCGCCGCCGCCATCGGCGAATCCCGCGACACCATAGAAGACGTGCTCGAACCCTACCTGATCCAGCAAGGCTACCTGCAACGCACCCTGCGGGGACGCATGGCGACGCCCGCGATTCATCAACACATGGGCTTGCAGCACGTACCCCAGAAGTAGGGCGGAAAAGCGAAGCGTCTTCCGCCGAGCCGAATGCCCACCCTTCCCGCTCTACCAGACCATGCTTCAGGGTTGCGCCCGCCGGAAATGGTAATCAGGGCAATCGCACGAACCCTTCTTGCCGCTACACCTCCATGCCGAACAAGTGTGCGCGATAGAGATCGGAAGTTGCGGCGACGAGTCGGCGCACCTTGATGCCGCCTTTGCGCGGGATGGGATCGAGACGAATGAGATTGACCGTCA
>JAIRZG010000140.1 GCA_031267345.1 Zoogloeaceae bacterium | reverse complement strand
GTCGTAGTTTGCTTGCCGTCTCCATGAGTCGCCCCAAAAAGACAGAAAACTACATAAAACAAAAGGCTGTGAACAGCCCCCTGTGTAAGTCTTTGTGCGTAAACGAAAAAATGTCAGCGCGTACGATGGCGGCATTCATGCGATTGCCCTGAAATGGTAATTCCGAGCGCGGACTGGTATCATTCGCGCCGTATTTTCCGGAAGGAGTTGGCAGCATCATGGTGGTTCCACAATTGAGCGTTTTCCTGGAAAACCGGCCGGGACACATGAAACGCATCCTCAATGCCTTTGAGGTCGCCCGCATCAATGTGCTCGGCTATTCGGCTTCCGATACCGGCGATTACGGCATTGCGCGCTTCATCCTGGACAAGCCGGAGGCCGGGCTTGAGGTGCTGCGGGCGGAAGGCTGCGCCGTCATCCTGACGGAAGTGCTATGTGTGCATCTGCCCAACAAACCCGGCGAACTGGCGCGCGTCATCGGTGCGATTGCGGACGCGGGCATCAATGTGCAGTACAGCTATTCCCTGATCTCGAACGTGATCACCATTTACGCGAACGACATTAAATCCACGGAAGCGGCCTTGCAGGGACAGCCGATTGAACTCGTCTCCCTGGACGCCATCTCCTTGCAATTCCCGTCCGACTGACCTGACGCAACACCAATGACGGAAACGCCGTGACCTACTTCGACGCCGACATCGAAACCGCGCCGCGTGAGCGCATTCGCCACATTCAACTGGAAAAGCTCAAAAAGCAGGTCGCCTGGGCCTATGCGCGCGTCCCCTGGTATCGGCAACGCTTTCAGGAACTCGGCGTCACGCCGGAGGCCATTCAAACGCTGGCGGACGTAAGCCGTTTGCCTTTTACCGACAAGCAGACGTTGCGCGACACCTATCCCTTCGGCCTGTGCGCCATCCCGCTTGACGACGTGGTGCGTCTGCACTCCTCCTCCGGCACGACGGGCAAGCCCATTGTCATTGCCTATAGTCGGCATGACCTCGATGTCTGGAGCCATTGCGTCGCGCGTCTGGTGACGATGGCGGGCGTCACCCGCGCCGACCGGGTGCAGATGGCCTTCGGCTACGGCATGTTCACTGGCGGTTTCGGGCTGCATTACGGGTGCGAAAAACTGGGCTGCATGATGGTGCCTGCCGGTTCCGGCAATACGGAACGTCATCTGATGATGATTGAGGATTACAAGACTACGGTGCTGATTTCGACGCCTTCCTACGCCCTGCACCTGTGCGAAGTCGGGGAAAAGCACGGCTTCGACTGGCAGGCCGCCAGTCTGCGCCTGGGGCTTTTTGGCGGCGAACCCTGCACCCTGGCCATGAAGCGCGAAATCGAAAGCCGGATGCGCATCCAGTGCACCGACAACTACGGCCTCACGGAAGTCAACGGCCCCGGCGTGGCGGGCGAATGTCTCTCCTCCTGCGAATACCAGCACATCGCCGAAGATCACTTTTTGTGGGAAATCATCCACCCCGATACCGGCGAAGTCCTGCCCGAAGGCAGCGAAGGCGAACTGGCGCTGACCCTGCTGGACAAGGAAGCCTTCCCGCTGCTGCGCTACCGGACGCACGACCTGACCCGCGTCATCACCGAACCCTGCGCCTGCGGTCGCACCCATGCCCGCATGGCGAAGGTGCGCGCCCGCACCGATGACATGCTCATCGTCCGCGGCACGAACATTTTCCCCAGCCAGGTGGAAGACGTGCTTTCCGGCATCGAACGCCTGACGCCGCACTACCGCATCGTGCTGGACAGCGACGCCAGCATGGATCGCATCACCGTCCTGGTGGAGCTGAAGCCCGACGCCTTCAGCGATTCCTTCGAGGAAATGGATCGTTTCCGCCGCCATGTCGTCGACCGCCTGAAACAAACCCTGCTGATTACGCCCGTCGTCAAACTGGTCGAACCCTACGGCATAGAACGCAGCTTCGGCAAAAGCCGGCGCGTGGAAGACAAGCGGTCTTTGCGGACGCCGCCGCGCGCCTGACTGGCGCGCAGGGCGTGCGGACCGAACGGGTGGTTCCGCCGATTGTTTCCTATCCGGCGCAACGCGCCGCTGATTTCCCCCTCCCCTTGAAGGAGGAGAAACTGAATTGCGATGTGCGCATAGGGTAGCCCCGCGAGGCGACTGGAACAAGGCGGAAAATCCGTGACAGGCACCCGTTTGGTGCGACAAAAGCACGTGACTGGTGCATCCGGACAACCCCGGCGCCCTCCGCTCCCCCTCCTGAACAAACCCGCTGTCCTCTGCCCCCTGAACGTGTCACAATGCGCCACCTCGTCGGGTTTTGCGGGCATGATTTCTGCTGACGGTTTTTGCCGGGGTTTCCCGTATTTCCTGTTTTTCTTTTTGCCGGCGTGTCCGGTATTCCATTAGGAGAGTTGCAAAGATGGCTACTGTTCAGGATGTTCTGAAGCTGATGAAGGATAACGATGTCAAGTTCGTCGATTTCCGTTTTACCGATACGCGCGGCAAGGAGCAGCACGTTGGCGTTCCCGCTCGGCATGTGGATGAGGACAAGTTTGAAAACGGTCACGCGTTCGATGGTTCTTCCATTGCGGGCTGGAAGGGAATTCAGGCCTCCGACATGCTGCTGATACCGGATCCCGACACCGCCTTCATCGACCCTTTCTTCGAGGAAACCACGCTGATTCTGACCTGTGACGTGGTTGATCCCGCCGATGGTCGCGGTTATGACCGCGATCCCCGCTCCATTTCCAAGCGCGCCGAAGCCTATCTGAAATCTTCCGGCATTGGCGACGCTGCCTACTTCGGCCCGGAACCCGAATTTTTCATTTTCGATTCCGTGGAATGGAAGACCGAGATGGGCGTCTCCTACGTGAAAATCACTTCCGACGAAGCCGCCTGGGCTTCGGGCGAAAAGATCGAAGGCGGCAACATCGGGCATCGCCCTGGCGTCAAGGGCGGCTATTTTCCCGTGCCGCCCGTTGATTCCTTCAACGACATCCGCGCCGCCATGTGTCTGGCGCTGGAACACTGCGGCGTGGATGTGGAAGTGCATCACCACGAAGTCGCCACCGCCGGACAGAACGAAATCGGCACCCTGTTCAATACGCTGGTGCGCCGCGCCGACTGGACGCAGATTCTAAAATACGTGGTGCACAACGTGGCGCACCAGTATGGCAAAACCGCCACCTTCATGCCCAAGCCCATTGTCGGCGACAACGGTTCCGGAATGCACGTGCACCAGTCCATCTGGAAGGACGGCAAAAACCTGTTCGACGGCAACGGCTATGCGGGACTTTCCGAGCTGGCGCTCCATTACATCGGCGGCGTCATCAAACACGCGCGCGCGCTGAACGCCATCACCAACCCCGGCACCAACTCCTACAAACGTCTGGTGCCCGGCTTTGAAGCGCCGGTGAAACTTGCCTACTCCGCCAAGAACCGTTCGGCTTCCATCCGTGTGCCTTTTGTTTCTTCCGGCAAGGCGCGGCGCATCGAGACCCGCTTCCCGGATCCCATCGCCAATCCCTACCTCTGCTTTGCAGCGCTGTTGATGGCGGGACTGGACGGCATCCAGAACAAGATTCACCCCGGCGATCCGGCGGACAAAAACCTCTACGACCTGCCGCCGGAAGAAGACGCGAAAATCCCGACCGTCTGCGCCAGTCTGGAAGAAGCCCTCTCCTATCTGGACAAGGATCGCGAGTTCCTCAGCCGTGGCGGCGTTTTCTCCAATGACTGGATCGACGCCTACATCAGCCTGAAGATGGAAGAAATCACCAAACTGCGGATGACCACGCATCCGGTGGAGTTCGACCTCTACTACTCGTGCTGAGCAGGAATTTCCCTTGCAAAACGGAGCCGGATGGCTCCGTTTTTCTATGGCGGAAAACCCGCGACCGCATTCCTGCGTTCGTCGGGCTATAATCCGCGTCGGGAGTCGTCCAGGCAGTCGCTGCCTGTTTGTCGCGATAAGCGCGGACAGGGGGAGGAAAGTCCGGGCTTCACAGGGCAGGATGCCGGTTAACGACCGGGCGTTATAAGGCTTGAAAAAGCCGAAGGCGACGGAAAGTGCAACAGAAAACAAACCGCCGATGGCTCCGCGAGGAGATCAGGCAAGGGTGAAACGGCAGGGTAAGCGCCTACCGCAGTTCTGGTGACAGGGCTGGCACGGCAAACCCCATCCGAAGCAAGACCAAACAGGAAGCGCAGGCGTTGCCCGCGCCGCTTCCGGGTAGGTCGCTGGAGCCGCGCAGCAATGCGCGGCCTAGAGGAATGACTGCCAGGCGCGCAATCGCCGCACAGAACCCGGCTTACCGGACGGCTCCCCTTCTTTCTTTTGCGCCCGCGAGGACGTGGTTCAGATCAAAATATTCCCTGCGTCGTCCGGCGCGCATTGCTGCCCGCAAGGATGCAGCACGGGTTCCTTGATCAGACCGATACCCGCGCCGCGACGGGCGCGTTGACCGAGGTGGCGGGATTCGGAGCGCAGTTCTTTCGGCTTGTTGCGGAATACGCCGCAGATTTTGACTACCGGGCCGGGACTGACCAGGGCTTGCAGCAAGGTTTCATTGCCCTTGATGCCCATAATCCGCACCCCCTTGCCGCCGGAAAGCCGCTTCATCTGTTCCAGCGGGAAAAGCAGCAGGCGAAAGTCGCTGGAAAGCGCCGCCAGATGCGGCGTTGCAGCGGGCGCAGCCGGAAGGGGAACGGGCGGCAGGATATGCGCGCCGGTTTCCATGCCGAGAAACGCCTTGCCCGCTTTCTGGCGCGAGAACAGGTCGGACAGGGTGGCGATGAAACCGTAGCCGGAACTCTTGGCGATCAGCCATTCGCTTTCCGGCTTGCCCGTCAGCACATGCGCGATGCGTCCACCGCCCATCTCCACAAAGGAAGACAGCGGCGCGCCCATGCCACGACCATCGGGCAGATGCGCGACGGCAAGCGTGTAGGCGCGACCGTCGTCCGCAAGAATCGCCAGCGCGTCTACCGAACGGCCTTCAAAGACGACGCCCAGACGATCGCCGTCTTTGAAGGCGACACCGGACAAATCCAGCGCGTGTCCCTGACGCACCCTGCCCCAGCCTTTTTCGGAAAGGATGACCGTGACGGGTTCGTCGGCAATGGCGGCGACTTCGGCGCGCGAAGCCACCAGCGCGGGCTGAATCAGGGTGCGTCGGGGGTCGCCGTATTTTTGCGCGTCTTCGCGGATTTCGCGCGTCACCTGCTTTTTGAGCCTGGCTTCGTCGCCCAGCAGGGCTTCCAGCGCCGCCTGTTCCTCGCGCAGTTTGGCGAGATCCTGTTCGATTTTGATGCCTTCCAGCCGCGCCAACTGGCGCAGACGAATTTCCAGAATATCCTCGGCTTGCCGTTCGGAGAGTGAAAACCGCGCCATCAGCGCCGCCTTGGCATCGTCCGATTCGCGGATGAGGTGAACCACCGCGTCGATATTCAGAAAGACGATGCGCCGCCCTTCAAGAATGTGAATGCGGTCTTCTGTTTTTTCCAGACGATAACGGGTGCGCCGCGCCACGGTGCGAACGCGGAAACGACACCATTCGCCAAGAATTTCCGTCAGCGACTTCTGGCAGGGACGACCGTCCAGTCCCACCGCCACCAGATTGATCGGGGCGTTGGTTTCCAGACTGGTATGCGCCAGCAGCAGGGCGACGAATTCCTCCCGGTTCTGGCGCGAACTGGCGGGTTCAAAGACGAGCCGCACCTCGTCATCCTTGCCGGATTCATCCCGCATCTTGTCCAGTTGCGAGGCAAACAACGCCTTCAGTTGGGCGGCGGATTGCTCGATGGCTTTTTTCCCGGTTCGGGGCTGGGGATTCAGAATCGCGCCGACTTCGGATTGCACCCTTGCCGAAGAAACGCCTGGCGGCAATTCCCTGAACACTGCCTGCCACGCGCCCCGCGCCAGTTCTTCGATCTCGTAGCGCGCCCGCACCCGGAGACTGCCCCGACCCGCGCGGTAGGCGGCGGCAATGTCGGCGGGCGAAGAAATAACCTGTCCGCCGCCGGGGTAATCGGGGCCGCGCACATGCGCGAGCAGCGCCTCCAGATCGGCGTCGGGATGCTGGAGCAGATGAATGGCGGCGGCGGCGATTTCACCCAGATTGTGCGGCGGCATTTCCGTCGCCATGCCCACGGCAATGCCGGACGCGCCATTCAGCAAAACAAAGGGCAGCCGCGCCGGAAGAAAAGCCGGCTCCTCGAACGAGCCATCATAATTGGCCTGAAAATCCACCGTGCCTTCGTTGAGTTCGGAAAGCAGCAGGTCGGCAACGGGCGTCAGGCGCGCTTCCGTATAGCGCATGGCGGCGGCATTGTCGCCATCGCGCGAGCCGAAATTGCCCTGACCATCGACCAGCGGATAACGCAGGGTAAACGGTTGCGCCACACGCACCATTGCGTCATAGGCGGACGTGTCGCCGTGTGGGTGGTATTTGCCGATGACATCGCCCACCACACGCGCCGATTTGACCGGTCGGGCGGTGGCGGAAAGCCCCAGTTCGCGCATGGCGAAAAGCACCCGCCGTTGCACCGGCTTCATGCCATCCTTCACGTCCGGCAGCGCCCGTCCCTTGACCACGGCTATGGCGTATTCCAGATAATCACGCGAAGCGGATTCGTGCAGCAACACGCACGCGCCATCGTCCTCGTCCTGAATACGCACACTCAAACCCAACGGCGCGGGCGGGGCAGACGGAACATCAGAAGATTCAGGCGAATCAGGCGGGGCGAACAGTTCGGGCGTCAGCGAATCATCAGTGGACATGGTGGACACTACGGGTCATGGTTTTGAAAGCGCCTCAGCAGAATTCGGGAAACTGCCGCAGCAACGCGGAAAAGCGGGTTTGCGCTGCCGGATCATGGGCAAACAGACGGAAATGGTCAAATCGAAACGCGGGCGCGACCGTGCAACTGACCAAGGTATAGTCGCCCAGACAACGCGCCGCCTGCCAGACCTGGGCGGGAACGGCGCGTTGCGGCAGCGCCTCCTTTTGCGCCGTCGCTTCCACGGACGCTATCGGCCCCAGCGTTTCCCGACGCAGTCGTTCCGGGCTTTCCGCCAGCAGCAGTTCCAGCGGATCGCCTTCGTGGTAATGCCAGATTTCGTCGGCGTCCAGACAATGCCAGCGGCTGACCTGACCCTTTAGCAGCAGAAAAAAGATGCTGGAGACACACGCCCGCCCCGCCGCGTCCTGCGCGGCGGAAGCAAAAACACGCCGATAAAGGCCGCCTTCCGGATGCGGAACGAGCGCAAGACGGTCGATCAGGTAACGGGCGCGTGGCGACATGCAAGAATCCTTCGATAAAAAACCCTGCGCGCGCAAGGACGGGCAGGGGTTTTATCCCGGCATGAACGGAGAAGATTGTCGCGCTTCGGGACGACTTATTCGCTCGCCACCGTCACATTGACCGTTGTCAGCACATCGGTATGCAGCACGACTTCCAGCGGGAATTCACCGGTCGCCTTCAGCGGGCCTGCGGGCATTCGCACATGCCCCTTGTCAACGGTAAAGCCAAGCGTCAGCAGGGCTTCGGCGATGTCGTGATGAGTGACGGAGCCAAAAAGGCGACCATCCATCGCGGACTTGCGGATGATGGTGAGGCGGATGCCTTCCAGCTTTTCGGCCACGGCTTGCGCGGCGGCGAGCTTTTCGGCCTGGACTTTTTCCAATTCGGCGCGGCGGGCTTCAAATTCAGCCAGCGCGGCGGGCGTCGCGCGTTTGGCTTTTTTTTGCGGGATCAGGAAATTACGGGCATAACCGTCCTTCACCTTGACCACTTCACCGAGATCGCCCAGGTTGGCGACTTTTTCGAGCAGAATGATTTGCATGAGGGTCGCTCCTTACTGGTGGTTATCGGTGTAGGGCAGCAGCGCCAGAAAACGGGCGCGCTTGATGGCGACCGACAACTGCCGCTGGTAGCCCGCCTTGGTGCCGGTCAGACGCGCCGGCATGATCTTGGCGTTTTCCTGGATGTATTCCTTCAGGACTTCCACATCCTTGTAATCAATCTGCTCCACCTTTTCGGCGGTAAAGCGGCAGAATTTGCGGCGCTTGAAGAGGCCGCTGCCGCGACGTTTTTTCTTGTCATCTTCTTTTTTCTTGAAGAATCGAGCCATTTTCTTTTCCTTCCAAAAAATCAATTGTTTGTACGTGCAATACGAGCGTTTTGCTGTTGTGGCTTTTCGCGGTCAGAAATCCGGAAAGCCGGAGTTCCACACCTAGAGGCGTCGCGTTCAGCCAGTTGGCGGTCTCGCCCAGCGCCAGCGCCGATATTTCGCAGCGTGTCTGCCGTAGCGTTCCGGCTTCCGTCTGTTCCGACTGATGCAGGATGCGCCCTTCGGCAACCGGAATTCCCGCCGGGGTGTAACGCAGCGGTTTTTTTTCCGCCAGGCGCCCGGTAATCTGAAGCTGGTTCAGGAGAAAGCCTCAACAGCGCGTCGCGCGTGAAAATCAGGATTCAGCGGGAATTGCGACATCCGCCGGAGCCAACGCCGCTTCTTTCGCCACCGTCACGACTTCGGCTTCCGTTTCCGCTTCAGCGCCTTCTTCCGTCGCGCCATCCGCCAGTATGGATTTGGACTTGTCGTCCTTCATCATGGGCGAAGGCGTCGTGACCGCGTGTTTCATCTTGATGGTGAGACTACGCAACACCGCGTCGTTGAACTTGAAGCCGTGTTCCAGCTCCGCCAGCGTCTCGTTGTCGCATTCGATATTCATCAGCACGTAATGCGCCTTGTGGATTTTCTCGATGGCATAGGCCAGTTGCCGCCGCCCCCAATCCTCCAGCCGATGAATCTGCCCACCGCGTCCGGTGATGAGCGCGCGATAGCGTTCCACCATCGCCAGCACCTGCTCACTCTGATCCGGATGGACAATAAAAACAATTTCGTAATGACGCATGAACACTCCTTATGGCAAAGCCCCCCGGTCATGCTTTTCTGGTGGAGCAAGGTTGAAAAACCGATAATTATATATCAGGAATCGGGATCAAGGGTCAGATTCATGCAAGGGATCCAGGGCAATCGCACGAACCCCTCTTGCCACTACACCTCCATGCCGAACAAGTGTGCGCGATAGAGATCGGAAGTTGCGGCGACGAGTCGGCGCACCTTGATGCCGCCTTTGCGCGGGATGGGATCGAGACGAATGAGATTGACCGTCA
>JAIRZG010000093.1 GCA_031267345.1 Zoogloeaceae bacterium | reverse complement strand
CTCAATGGGATTCAGGTCAGGGCTGTAGGGCGGCAAGAACATGGGCGTGGCTCCGGCTGCTTTGATCGCTTCGAGCACGCCACTGACCTTGTGACTGGACAAGTTGTCCATGACGACTATATCCCCCGACTAATCAATTGTTTGTTAATGTGCTCTAGGAAGCTCTCCACCCGAATCCCCGCGCCGACCCTGCGCGGCAGGTTACGGCGCGTTTTACGGCAATGCGCGAAACGGGCTGCGTCCTGTACGTTACGAGCCTCACCCCGGCAGCAGCGACCCGCCGGTCAAAAACGTATCCACGGCCCTGGCGCATTGGCGGCCTTCGCGGATGGCCCAGACGACCAGCGATTGCCCGCGCCGCGCGTCGCCTGCCGCAAAGACGCCCGCGACGCTGGTCTGGTAGCTCGTCTCGCCTTCGGTATTGGCCTTGATGTTGCCGCGCGCGTCTTTTTCCACGCCGAAGGCGTCGAGCAGGCCGACAACCGGATGCAGGAAACCCATTGCCAAAAAGGCGGCGGCGCAGGGGAGTTCAAATTCACTGCCGGAAATTTCGTGCATCTGACCGTTTTCCCACTTTACCCGCACGGCTTTGACCGCTTTTACACGCCCCTGTTCGTCGCCAATGAATGCCTTGGTCGCTACGGCAAATTCGCGCCGGGTGTCGCCTTCCTTATGCGAGGAAGAAGTCCGCAGTTTCAAGGGCCAGTAGGGCCAGGTCAGCGCCTTGTTTTCGTCTTTCGGCGGCATGGGCATCAGTTCAAATTGGGTGACGGAGGCCGCGCCGTGGCGGTAGCTGATGCCGACGCAATCGGAGCCGGTATCGCCACCGCCGATGACGATGACGTGTTCGCCCTTGACGTTTACAGGATTCGCTGCGCCCTGCTGCACTTCCTTGTTTTGCGGAATCAAAAATTCCAGCGCGGCGTAAACGCCTTTGAGTTCGCGCCCCGGCACGGGCAGGTCGCGTGGGACTTCCGAACCGACGGCGAGAATCACCGCATCGAATGTCTTTTGCAGTTCTGCGGCGGGCATGACTTCGTTCGCGTTGCTGTTGATGCCAACGGGCAGGGTTTTATCGCCGACGAGAACGCGGGTTTTGAAGGTCACGCCTTCGGCTTCCAGTTGCGCGACGCGGCGGTCGATAACGGATTTGTCCAGCTTGAAGTCGGGAATGCCAAACCCCAGCAAGCCGCCGACGCGGCTGCTTTTTTCAAAGACGGTCACTGCATGTCCGACCCTTGCCAGTTGTTGCGCGGCAGCCAGACCCGCCGGGCCGGAGCCGACGATGGCGACTTTTTTGCCGCTCCGGACGGCGGCGGCCTGCGGCGCGATCCAGCCCGCGTCCCAGGCTTTGTCGATAATCGCGCGCTCGATGGAGCGTATGCCGACTGGCGCGGCGTTGATGCCCAGCGTACATGCGGATTCGCAGGGCGCGGGACAGACGCGCCCGGTAAATTCGGGAAAGTTGTTGGTGGAATGCAACACCGCTAGCGCCTTTTGCCAGTCGCCTTTGTAGACCAGATCATTCCAATCGGGAATGCTGTTGCCCAGCGGACAGGCATTGTTGCAAAAGGGGATGCCGCAATCCATGCAGCGCGCGCCTTGCGTTACCGCCGCTTCGTCACTCAAGGTATGCACAAATTCGCGGTAGTGCGCGCGCCGTGTCGCCACGGCTTCGCAGCTTTCTTCCTGGCGTTCAAATTCGAGAAATCCCGTCGGCTTGCCCATGTTATGCGGCCTCCTTCTGTCTGGTCGCCGCCAGTTCGGTCAGGGCGCGGCGGTATTCATGCGGAAAGATTTTGACGAACTTGTCGCGGTAACCTTGCCAGTCCGCCAGAATGTCTTTCCCGCGCAGGCTACCGGTCGTCTCGACATGTTTTGCGATCAGGGCGCACAGTTGCGGCTCGTCGGCTGCGCCCAGATGGAAAGGGCCGGGTTGCTCGGCGGCGGGCAGCACTTTTTCCAGCGTCACCTGCGCGAGATTGCAGCGCGTCGCAAAGCTGCCGTCTTCATCCAGCACATAGGCGATGCCGCCTGACATGCCCGCCGCGAAGTTGCGCCCCATCAGCCCTTTTTGCCCCAGCACCACCACCGTGCCGCCGGTCATGTATTCGCAGCCGTGGTCGCCCACGCCTTCCACCACGGTTTGCGCGCCGGAATTCCGCACACAGAAGCGTTCGCCCGCAACGCCGCAAAAAAAGGCTTCGCCGCTGGTCGCGCCATACAGCACGGTGTTGCCGATGATGATGTTGCCATTCGCCTCGCCGGAAAAATCCGGGTGCGGACGCACGATGATGCGCCCGCCGGAAAGTCCCTTGCCCACGTAATCATTGCCTTCGCCGATGAGTTCCAGGGTCACGCCCTTTGCCAGAAACGCGCCAAAGCTCTGTCCCGCCGTACCGATCAGGGCAATGTGGATGCTGTCTTCCGGCAGACCCGCCGCGCCGTAACGTTTGGCGATTTTGCCGGAAAGCATGGCGCCGACGGTACGGTTGATGTTCTTGATCGGCAGGTCCAGGCGCACCTTGTCGCCCTTTTCCAGCGCCGCTCTGGCGGCTTCGATGAGGGTAAGGTCAAGCGCCTTGCCCAGATTGTGATCCTGTTCCTCGCTGTGCAGTCGACCCGCCTCCATCCCGCCGTCGGACTGCTGGAAGATACGGGAGAAATCCAGCCCCTTCGCTTTCCAATGGTCGATGCCGGCGCGTTTTTCCAACAGGTCGGAGCGACCAATCAGGTCTGCAAACCTGCGGATACCCAGTTCTGCCATGAGTTCGCGGGCTTCTTCGGCCACGAAGAAGAAATAATTCACCACATGTTCGGGCTGACCGGAGAAGCGTTTCCGCAGCACCGGGTCTTGCGTCGCCACGCCCACCGGACAGGTGTTCAGGTGGCATTTCCGCATCATGACGCAACCTTCCACCACCAGTGGCGCGGTGGCGAAGCCGAATTCATCCGCGCCCAGCAACGCGCCGATGACCACATCGCGTCCGGTTTTCATTTGTCCATCCACCTGTACGCGCACTCTGGAGCGCAGATGGTTCAACACCAGCGTTTGCTGCGTTTCCGCCAGACCCAGTTCCCAGGCGCTGCCCGCGTGTTTGATGGAAGCCTGCGGTGACGCGCCCGTGCCGCCATCATGACCGGAAATCACCAGATGGTCGGCCTTGGCCTTGGTCACGCCCGCCGCCACAGTGCCGACGCCGACCTCGGATACCAGCTTGACGGAGATGCTGGCGGCAGGCGTGACATTTTTCAGGTCGTGAATCAGTTGCGCCAAATCCTCGATGGAATAAATGTCATGGTGCGGTGGTGGCGAAATCAGGCCGACGCCGGGCACGGAGTGGCGCAAAAAACCGATGTATTCGGAAACCTTGTGTCCCGGCAACTGCCCGCCTTCGCCGGGTTTCGCCCCTTGCGCCATCTTGATCT
>JAIRZG010000087.1 GCA_031267345.1 Zoogloeaceae bacterium | reverse complement strand
TGTAAGTCTTTGTGCGTAAACGAAAAAATGTCAGCGTGTACGATGGCGGCATTCATGCGATTGCCCTGCCTGTCCGTGGATGTCCGCGCGTTCCAGCAGTCGCCGGTAATAGCGGTAGGAGGCGCGGTCGTGCAGTTTTCCGGCATAACGGATCGGTCCCCAGTTGGCTTCGCGGGCAGCGGCGAGGAGGGCGCGGGCGGTTTCCACTTCCGCCGCGTCGGGGGTGAAGGCGGCGAGGAGCGGAGCGATCTGCGCCGGATGGATGCTCCACATCCGCAGATAACCGAATTCCTGACGGGCGCGGCGGGCGTCGTTTTCGATGTATGCCGCGTTGGTGAGTTCAGTGCATACGTTGTGCGTGGGGACAATGCCTGAAGCATGGGCGGCGGCGGCAATCTCACATTTGGCGCGGACAATCAGGGGATGGGTGAATTGGTCGGGGCTTTGCATGGCTGCCGCCGGAATCGCGCCGCCGTGTTCGGAGACAAAATCCATCAGACCGAAGTCCAGGCTTTCCACGCCTTCCAGGGTGGCAATCCGCCAGACTTCGCGCAACGCGCCATGCGTTTCGATCAGTACATGCGCGGGAATGGCGTTCGTCAGTCCATACGCGGCTTCCAGTTCGCGCAAGCGCCGCAAAAAGCGCCGCGCCTCCTCGGCGGAGCGCGCCTTGGGCAAGGTGATGAACGGCAACCGCCGTCCCGCCAGGGAAAGCACGATCTCCAGATCCGCTTGCCAGTGCGGGTGAGTCACCGCATGAATCCGCACTCCCACCCGGTTGAAGCGGTTGTCGGCGCTCAGGATCAATTCGGCGCACAGCTTCGCGTGTTCGGCTTCATTGCCGACGCGCGCGCCATCTTCGCAATCCAGGGTAAGGTCAAAGATCGGCCCCATCTCCTGCTGCAAGGCCAACGCTTTAAGCATCAATTTTTCCGACCCGGCGTAATGATCGACGGCAGGCAGCGGGGACGGGATTTTTTCTCCGGCGAAAAGGATGTCTTCGGGCGTTGGCATGGCGTTCGATTCTCAAATAAAAATGACGGTTGTTTACTATCCGGCGGTTATTGCCCGGCGGGCGAACGCAGTTCGCCCCTACGTCTTGCTTCTGTCCTTTGTCATCTGGAGCGCCAATGCCTCGGCAACCTTGATGCCGTCCATGGCGGCGGAAAGAATGCCGCCCGCGTACCCTGCGCCTTCGCCCGCCGGGTAGAGGCCGCTGGTGTTTTCGCTTTGCAGGCTTTGCGGGTCGCGGCGGATACGCAGGGGCGAAGACGTGCGGGTTTCCACGCCGGTCATCAGGGCGTCCGCCATGTCGTAACCGCGAATCTGGCGACCAAACACGGGCAGGCTCTCGCGCAGGGTTTCCAGAACAAAACCCGGCAGGCAGAGCGCAAGGTCGGTGAGGCGGATGCCGGGTTGGTAGGAAGGCAGCACCGCGCCCAGACGGGTGGAAGGGCGTCCGGCCAGAAAATCGCCGACCAGTTGCGCGGGCGCTTGATAGGCATACCCTCCGGCCTCGAACGCCTTGCCTTCCCAGTGTCGCTGGAATCCGACGCCACTCAAGGGGTGCGGATAATCCGGAAAATCCCGATCGGGAAAAACATCAACCACCATACCGCTGTTGGCGTTGCGTTCCGCGCGGGAATACTGGCTCATGCCGTTGGTGACGACCCGCCCCGGCTCGGAGGTGGCGGCGACCACCTGACCACCGGGACACATGCAAAAGCTGTAGGCGGTGCGCCCGTTTTTCGCTTTGCAGACGAGCTTGTAATCCGCCGCGCCCAACAGGGGATGTCCGGCAAAACGCCCGAAACGCGCCTGGTCGATCAGGCTTTGCGGATGTTCGATCCGCACACCGATGGAAAAGGGTTTGGCTTCCATCGCCACGCCCTTTTCATGCAGCATAAAAAAAGTGTCGCGGGCGCTGTGTCCCACCGCCAGTACAATGTGTTCGCCATGGAGCGTTCCGCCATCCGCCAGTCGCACGCCCTTGACCTGGCGTTTGCCGTCGGCATGGGTATCAATCAGGAGTTCATCCACCCGGCAGCCGAAGCGGATTTCCGCGCCCAGCGCGCAGAGGGTGGCGCGCAGGTTTTCCACCACCTTGATCAGACGAAAGGTGCCGATATGCGGCTTGCTGACAAACAGGATATTTTCCGGCGCGCCCGCATGGACGAATTCTTCCAGCACCTTGCGCCCCAGATGACGCGGATCGCGCACCTGGCTGGAAAGTTTGCCATCGGAGAACGCGCCCGCGCCGCCTTCGCCGAATTGCACGTTGGATTCCGGATTGAGCTTGCCCTGCCGCCACAGGCCCCAGGTATCTTCGGCGCGCTCACGCGCGATTTTGCCGCGTTCCAGCAGGATCGGCTTGAAACCTGCCTGCGCCAGCGTCAACGCCGCGAACAGACCGCAGGGGCCGGTACCGATGATAATGGGGCGGCGCGTCTCGTCCGCCTTTGCCCGCGCGACCGGATGGTAGGTCATGTCCGGCGTCGGCATAATCTGCGCGTCTGCCGCGCAACGTCGCAGGACGGCGGCCTCGTCCTTGACGCTGACATCGACGCTATAGACGAAAAAAATCTGCGACGCCTTGCGCGCATCATGGGCGCGGCGGAAGACGCGGAAATCTTCCAGCGCCTCGGCGTCAATGCCCAACCGGACGAGCAGCGCGTCTTTCAACGCCGCGTCGTCGTGTTCCAGCGGCAGACGGAGGTCGGTCAGGCGCAGCATCCGGCGATTTTCCCTTCAACCTTGCTGTTGCGCGATATAGGCTTTGATGGCTGCCGTATCCGCCGCCATCACTTTCACTTTTTGCGGCAGGGTTTCCAGTCCGGCCAGCGCGGCGGGACGTTCCGGGTCGCGCCCCAGCGCTTCTTGCAAGGTGTCGGCGAATTTGGCGGGCTGGGCGGTTTCCAATACCAATATCGGCGGGTCGGCCTGCGGCTGCGCCCACGCTACCTTGAGACCGTCGGCGGTATGCGGGTCGAGCGTCACGCCGTAGTCGGCAAAGGCGCGCCGGATGGTATTTATGCGGTCGGCGTGGGTGCTTTTGCCGGAGACAAAGGCGGAGCGTTCAATTTGTATGGCATGATTGGAGAGATCGAAAGGTTTGCCCGCATCCACTTTTGCCCAGAGTTTGCGCGTCGTCGCCGGATTGCGGTCGACCAGATCAAAAACGAAACGCTCGAAATTGGAGGCTTTGGAAATATCCATCGACGGGCTGGAGGTGACCCGCGTTTCCGCCGCGCTGCGCGGACGATAAACGCCGGTTTTGAAAAATTCGTCCAGCACGTCGTTTTCGTTGGTCGCCAATATCAGCCTGGCAATGGGCAGCCCCATCTGGCGGGCGATGTGTCCGGCGCAAATGTTGCCGAAATTGCCGGAGGGCACACAAAACGCCACCTGCTGATCGTTATTTTCAGTGGCGGCGAAATAGCCCTTGAAGTAATAGACAATCTGCGCCAGCACCCGCGCCCAGTTGATGGAATTGACCGCGCCAATCCGGTAACGCGCCTTGAAATCCGCGTCGTTGGAGACGGCTTTCACCACGTCCTGCGCCGCGTCGAACATGTCGGTGACGGCGATGTTGAAAATGTTGGCGTCCGTGAGCGAATACATCTGCGCGCGCTGAAAGGCGCTCATTTTGCCGTGCGGCGAAAGCATGAACACCTTGACATTGTGCTTACCGCGCAGCGCGTATTCGGCGGCGGAACCGGTATCGCCGGAGGTCGCGCCCAGAATGTTGAGCGTCTCGCCGCGCTTGTCCAGCACATATTCAAAGAGATTGCCCAACAACTGCATCGCAATGTCCTTGAAAGCCAGCGTCGGGCCATTGGAAAGTTCCAGCAATCCCAAGCGCCCCTTTTCCAGCCAGCGCAAGGGCGTGATCTCCGCCGCGTCCTCGCCGGGACGGACGAAAGCGTAGTTTTCCGCGCGATAGGTCTTATCCAGCAAGGCTTGCAGATCGCCCGCCGGAATGTCGTCGATGTAGCGGGAGAGCAGGGCAAACGCCAGATCGGCGTAGGGAAGGGAACGCCAGGCCTCCAGATCGGCGCGGCTTGCCTGCGGATAGACCTCCGGCAGATAAAGCCCGCCATCCGGCGCAAGACCGCCCAGCAGAATGTCGCAAAAGGGAAGCGCAGGAGATTGCCCGCGCGTGGAAAGGTAACGCATGAACACACCGCAAAACAGAAAGACCGTGATTTTACCCGCCCTCAGACAATAAACGCGCCGACTTGCAAAAAGAAGCAGGAGAGCAGGGATCGTAGGGGCGCGATTCTCGCGCTCGTTACCGACGGCAAAGGCGTCGCGGCGCTTCAAACGCCACAGTTTGTTCCCGGAAGGCGAAACTTCCAGGTGCAGCACCGCCGCCGTCGAACAGTCTGACAGGCTTTGCAGCGGGGCTGGCGTTCTTTATGGTACTCTTCGTCAAGTCTGATTACATTCCACGCCTTGCGTGGCCTGACAGGTCTGGTATTGCATGTGGAAGCATCCGCTGGCGGCATTGGGGCATCTTCTTCAAGGCGGCAGACGAATGCGTCCTGAATACCTCCGGACGCAAGCGGATTCTTTCGGATTGCCCAGGATAAGCCAGGATATGATGGTGCCCAGGAGAGGACTCGAACCTCCACGCCTTGCAGCGCTAGTACCTGAAACTAGTGCGTCTACCAATTCCGCCACCTGGGCACGGGTGAGGAGAGGGGCGTATTCTAATGAAAGAGCAACTGATGTCAACAACAAAAACCAGCAAAATCAAAGTTTCCAGAATCCGCAAGGCCGATCCTTTCTTTGAGCGCGAAAGCAAGCGTTACGATTTTCCGCTGCCTTCGCGCGAGTATGTCGGGCAGGTATTGGAGAAGGCGGGGCAACCGCTGGATTTTGCCCAGCTTGTCGCCGCGCTGGACATTCGTCCGGAGGAGCGCGAGACCTTCTCGCGGCGTCTGGTGGCGATGGAGCGCGAGGGGCAATTGCTCAGGAATCGCAAGAACGCCTACATCCTGCCGGAACGCGCCAGTCTGGTCGCGGGGCGGGTGCAGGGACATCCGGACGGCTTCGGCTTTCTGTTGCCGGACGATGGCAGTCCGGATATTTTTCTGGCGCAGCACCAGATGAGCAAAACCCTGCACGGCGATCGCGTGTTGGCGCGCATTACCGGCACGGACAAAAAGGGACGTCCCGAAGGCAGCATTGTCGAAGTGACCGACCGCGCCAACCAGCGCATTGTCGGGCGCGTGTGCGTCGAGCATGGCGTGGCCTTTGTCGTCCCGGAAAATCGCCGCATCACCCAGGATATTTTGATTGCTCCGGAAAAAAAGGCGCGTCTCAAACCCAGGCCGGGTCAGGTGGTGATGGTGGAGATTATCGAGCAGCCTTCCCGTTATGCCCAGCCGGTAGGTCGCGTCAGCGAAGTGTTGGGCAATTACGCCGATCCAGGCATGGAAATTGAAATCGCCCTGCGCAAGCACGATCTGCCCTTTGCGTTCAGCAAGGCGTGTCTGGCCGAAAACGCCAAGGCGCCGGATGCGGTGCGCAAGGCCGACCTGAAAGACCGCGAGGATTTGCGCGCCCTGCCTTTTGTCACCATAGACGGCGAGACGGCGCGTGATTTCGATGATGCCGTGTATTGTGAAAAAACCAGTGAAAAACAGGGGCGCGGCTGGCGGCTGGTCGTCGCCATCGCCGACGTTTCCCACTACGTCAAACCCGGCATGGCGCTGGATGTGGAAGCCTTCGAGCGTGGCAATTCGGTGTATTTTCCACGTCGGGTGATCCCGATGCTGCCGGAAAAACTTTCCAACGGCATTTGCTCCCTGAATCCGGAAGTGGAGCGTCTCGCCATGGTCTGCGACATGCAGATTTCCAGTGGCGGCGACATCAAGGCGTACCGCTTTTATCCCGCCGTATTCCGTTCGCAGGCGCGGCTGACCTACAACCAGGTCTGGGGCTGGCTCTCCGGCGAAAACAGGCCGGAAGCGGCGGCGCATCAGGCCGTTTTGCCGCAGTTGCAAAATCTCTACAAACTTTTTCAGGCATTGGCGAAAGCGCGGGTAAAACGTGGCGCCATCGACTTTGAAACCATAGAGACCGAAATGCGTTTTAATGCTGATGGCAAAATAGAGGCCATCGTGCCGGTGACGCGCAATGACGCGCATCGCGTGATTGAAGAATGTATGCTGGCGGCCAATGTCTGCGCTTCGGATTTTCTCGCACGGCATGGCGAAGGTTGCCTGTATCGCGTTCATGCCGGGCCGAACGCGGAAAAGCTGAAAAACCTGAAAAGTTTCCTTGCCGAATTCGGCCTTGCCCTTTCCGGCGGCGACGCGCCCGCCGCCAGGGATTACGCGCGTTTGCTGGAACAGGCTAAAACCCGTCCCGACGCCCAACTCCTGCAAACCGTGATGCTGCGCTCGTTGAAACAGGCCATGTACAGTCCTGACAATCTGGGGCATTTTGGCCTGGCCTATGAGCATTACACCCACTTTACCTCGCCGATTCGCCGCTATCCCGACCTGCTGGCGCATCGCGCCATCAAGGCGGCGCTGGCTAAAAAACACTATACGCCGGGGGATTGGGAGCAGATAGGCCTGCACTGTTCGCAAACCGAACGCCGCGCCGACGAAGCCACGCGCGATGTGCAAAACTGGCTGAAATGCTATTACATGCAGGAGCGCATTGGCGAAACCTTTGTCGGCTCCATTTCCGCCGTCACTGCCTTTGGCATTTTCGTGGCGCTGGATGAAGTTTATGTTGAAGGTCTGGTGCATGTTTCCGAACTGGGCGCGGATTATTTCCAGTTTGATCCGATCAAACACCAGATGCTCGGCGAACGCACCGGACAACGCTTTCGTCTGGGCGATCGGGTGCGCGTAAAACTTATCAAGGCCGATCTGGAAAGCAACCGCATCGATTTTGTCCTGACGCAGGAAGCCATCGGCAAGGGCGCGACCAGCCGGGGAAAACGCCGTGGCGCCGTTACGCCGCCGCCGGAAGCGGCGAGCGTCCCTGCCGCCAAAAAAAGCGCTTCGCAACGCATGGCGAGCGCGGCAGGAAATTTCATGGGCAAGGTCGGCAAGGCGGTAAAAAAAGCCGCCGACAGCGCGCGCGGCAAAAATGGGCGCAAAAGCGGAAAAGGCAAAGCGTAAACATGTTTGTCCGCCTGATTTTCGGCTTTCACGCCGTCACCGCCAAACTGCGCCATGATCCGGGGGTTGCGTGCTTGCCGAAGAATGACAGCGTGGATTGCATTCGCGCCAATCGGGAAAACCGTGAACCTGCTCATCCATGACCTGCCCGTCCTGTACGAGCGCATCATCCCGAAAAGCGCGCGGCGCGATACCGCCATCATCGCCACGGATTCAGGTTCACACGCCATCCACGCTTGCAAGGGCTGTTTCGACTGCTGGGTAAAAACGCCCGCGCACTGCGACATTCGGGACGACTATGCCGACATGGGGCGGCTGCTCGCAGCGTGCGCGCGCCTGATTGTCATCAGTCGGTGCTGCTATGGCGGCTACAGCCCTTTCGTCAGCCGTGTTCTGGGGCGCAGCCTCGCATACGTCCTGCCTTATTTCGTGACCCGCAACGGTGAATTTCATCATCCCGGCAGATATGACAACTCCCCCGATTTCAAGGCGCATCTGTATGGGCAAACCACCGCCCGCGAGCAGGAAACCGCCCGCAAACTCGTAGAGAGAAACGGCGTCAACCTGCTGCTCTCCAACGTGGAAGTTCATTTCTACGCCACGGCAGACAACATCGGCGCGGTTTTGGCGTGAACATTGCCCTCATCAACGCCAGCCCCAAAGCAGGAAAATCCAATACCGGCATCCTGCTGGATGCGCTGGGCGAGCACCTTTCGCAGCATCTTCCGGAAACCTGCGCCATCCATCACTACCACCTCGGACGCAAAACCTTTTCGCCGGAAACGGTGCGGGAAATCGCCGACAACAATGTCATTGTTCTGGGCTTTCCCCTGTATTTCGATGCCCTGCCTGCCGATCTGATGGCGATGCTGCTCACGCTGGAGGCTTACCTGCAAGCCGCAAACCGAAACGATATTTGCGTTTATGCGCTGATAAACAATGGTTTTTACGAAGGTGGGCAGAACTGTCTTGCGTTCGAGATTGTGCAAAACTGGTGCGACCACGCAAAAGTACAATTCGGCGGTGGCATCGGACAAGGAGCGGGCGAAGTCATCGGCGTGATGAACCGCTTTCCGTGGAGCCTCGGATTTTTCAGGAAAACCAACCGCGCGCTGGCGGTGCTGGCGCGGGACATCGCCGCTCGCAAACCCGCCGGAATAAACTACCTCACGCCCGCCTTCCCCCGTTTTTTATTCGCCTTTATCGCCAAACATTTTTTCTGGCATCCACTTGCCCGTAAAAATGGAGTGCGGAAACCGGATTTGTTGAAACGGGCGGTGTAAAAACCCGCGCACGGGGCGGATGAACAAAGCGTTACCCGCCACCTGATCAATGAGCGCGCATTCGTGGTTCAATCCTCTATCCTTCCTCTTCTGTTTTCTGAAACCAAAATGTCCACCCGTTTGATTTTCGGTTTTCACGCCGTCACCGCCAAACTGCGCCATGATCCGGAAGCGGTTCGGGAAATCCTGCTTGACGCGGATCGGCGCGAAAAAGGCGACAAGCGGGTGCAGGACCTGCTCCGGCATATTGAATTAAACAACGTCCGTCTCAGCCTCCTCGACGGCAGGCGGCTTGACGCCATGCTGCCGGACGTGCGGCATCAGGGCGTCGTGGCGCGGCTGGAAGGCGGGCGCAAGGCGATTTTTATCGACGACGTGCTCGACACGCTGGAGACGCCGCCTTTCCTGCTGGCGCTGGATGGCGTCACCGACCCGCGCAATCTCGGCGCTTGCCTGCGCGTGGCCGATGGCGCGGGCGTCCACGCGGTCATCGCCCCCAGGGACAGAGCCGTGGGACTGACCGATACCGCCATCAAGGCCGCCAGCGGCGCGGCGGAAAGCGTACCTTACATCCCGGTCACCAATCTGGCGCGCACCCTGCGCGAACTGAAGGAACGCGACATCCACATCATCGGCGCGGCAGGCGAAGCGCAGCAAAGCCTTTATGCCGCCCAATGGCCTGCCGCCACCGTCTGGGTGCTGGGCGCGGAAGGCAAGGGACTGCGCCGCCTGACCCTGGAAACCTGCGACCAGCTCGTCCACATCCCCATGCAGGGCAGTACGGAAAGCCTCAACGTCTCCGTCGCCGCCGGAGTCTGCCTGTTTGAGGCGTTCAGAAGACGGAGGACAGAGGACAGAGGACAGAGGACAGTCGATTTGCGGCGCGTTACCGCGCCGTATGGTTGAAAAAACCGCCTCACGCCCAACCGCCCGTTTATACCGAAGGCGTAGCCTTCGCTGGCTTTGCAGGGCAATCGCATGAATGCCAACGCCATGAATTCATGATGGCGAAACCATCTGAATCTTCCCTTGAAGGGAAAGCGTGGCTACGTCCCCCCCCTTTCCTTCACCCTCTCTCCCCTTGTGGGAGAGGGGGTGGCCTTTGGAGAGGGTAGGGGAGAGGGGTATATTCCGGACGGCGGCGCGTCCAACAGGGGAATGACGATGATTTTTCGTTTGCGTTCCTTGATTTTTGATTGCCACAATCCCGCATACTCCCTAGAATCACGGCTTTTGACAACGGGCCTGTAGCTCAGCGGTCAGAGCAGAGGACTCATAATCCTTTGGTCCAGGGTTCAAATCCCTGCGGGCCCACTATTTCAGAGGACAGGGGACAGAAGACAGTAAAACGGCTCAGGCTACGCCTTCAGGTAAGAAGGGGGCAAGGTTGAGACGGTTTTCCCTTTTTTGTGGCGCGCAAGCGCCGGTTACGCTACTGTCTTCCGTCCTCTGTCCTCTGTCCCCTGATATGCGTTTCCTTCGTTTTCTTCTTGTCCTGTCGTTGCTTTCCGGCGTGTTGGCGGCGGGGGCGGGGAGGGTCTGGTTTTTGCGACCTTTGGCGTTTGCGCCGGAGGTGGCGCAGGTGGAATTCCATGTGCCGTCCGGCATGGGCTTGCGCGGTGTGGCGCAGACCTTGAATCAGGCGGGCGTGGCGGTGCATC
>JAIRZG010000206.1 GCA_031267345.1 Zoogloeaceae bacterium | reverse complement strand
TTTTGGGCGAGCAGACGGTCGAATTCCTGACGGGCGAGCGGATACTGCTGGGTCGCGATCAACACCCGCGCCAGTTGCAGCCGTACTTCCCGCGCATCGGGGTGGCGCGTCAGAAACGCTTTCAGGCGCGTGATGGCGGGCGCAGCCAGCGCGGCAAGGTCGGTGTCGGCGGATTTTTCCTGCAAAATCAGGTCGCCCAACGCCAGAAGGGGCGCTTCCCAGTCGGGGCGCAGACTTTGCGCGCGCTCCAGTTCAACGCGCGCGATGTCCCGCTGTTCGCTGGCGATGGCGGCTACCGCCAGCGTGTAACGGGCTTCCGCAAGGTCGGGGTAGCGTTCGGTCAGACGGACGACCAGCGTGTACATGGCGTCCTTGTCCGCGAACTGGGGAAACAGGCGGCTCAAGCCGAGAAAATTATCCGCCAGCTTGTCAGGGTCGGCCGCCAGCATTTCCAGAAGGGGCGTTTCCAGTTCACTGATGCGACGGGCAGCCAACAGCAGGGTGATTTTGAACTGTCGGGCTTCGGTGGCGTTGCCGCCATCGAGTTGCGTCCATCGCGCCAGCAATTTCAGCGCCGCGTCGTACTGTTGGGCGGCGGCGCTGACTTCGATAGCGCGTTGCAGGGCGCGGGCGTCTTCGGTTCGTCGCGCCAGGTCTTGCCAGGCAAGCGCGGCAACGCCAACCTGTCCGCGTTGCAGGGCGATTTCGCCCAACAGGATTTGATAGACATCCTGCGCGTCCAGCGGGCGCGGCGGTTCGGGCGCGACGGCGGTTTCCTGCGTTATCGTCGCGGGATTGTCGGCAGCATGAACAGACACGCCGCCGGACAGCGCAGCAAGCAGAAGGGCGAACAGAAATTTGCGGAACATGACAAGGCCGGAAAATGTCAACGAAAGCCGCATTATATCGCGTGCAAGCCGTTGCAGGAATGTGCTTGTCCGCAGCGAATACATGCCCGTCAAACACATGGACGCAGCTTTGCTTGCGGTTCACGCGCGAAACCGATAGAATCATCGCTCTTTTTTTTCAGACATTCAGGATTTTTCATGGCCAATAGCGCACAAGCCAAGAAGCGCGCCCGTCAGACGATCAGGCAGCGCGCCCATAACGCCAGTCTGCGTTCTACCCTGCGTACCGCCATCAAGCGTGTGCGTCAGGCCATCGCAAGCGGCGACAAAACCGCTGCCCAAGGTGTGTTTTCCCAATCCATGTCGGTTATTGACCGCATTGCCGACAAGAAAATCATTCACAAAAACAAGGCTGCCCGCCACAAGAGCCGCCTGTCCGCGCAAATCAAGGCGCTCTCCGCCTGATACGCTTTGCGCTCCGTAAAAACGGCGCCTGTTTGCAGGCGCCGTTTTTTATGGTGCGCTTCCGTCCTCTTTCAGATCGCAGCGCAGCGACCATAACGTTTGACCGGAGGCGTGATATTTGCGCTCGAAAGGCGTGAGGATCGCCGCACCTTCCGGCGCGTATGCCTCAACCATCGGCGCATAACCTGACCAGCGCAGACAGAGCGCCATCTCCTCGATATAGGGGCGCCAGTTGCTGCGACCGATCAGTACGCCACCCAACCGCAGCAGCGTTGGAAAAACTGGATGCGCGTGCCAGCGTCGCCGCAAATGCGCGGGTTTGGGCCAGGGATTGGGATAGAGCAGGCAATGTCGATGGAGCCGAATCCCGGCCTCCGCCAGTTCCCGCCAGAAATCCACCAGATCAGCGCGGAGGAAGGCCAGATTTTCCGGCATGACCCCCAGTCGGCTTTTGTCGCGCGCCAGTCGATGCGCGGATTGATCGATGCCCAGTACAAAGCATGTTGGGTATTGTCGCGCCAAAAACACCGTGCTCCAGCCCACGCCGCAACCGGCGTCCAGCACCAGCGGCGCGTCCGGCGCGAATGCCCGCCAACGCGCCAGGGCTTGCAAGACCGCCGCGTGGTTACAGGCCGCAACCGGCTTTTGAAAAACATTGGCCTGATGCCGCGCCAGCACCGCCCGTAAATCGGGATGCGGCGCGTTCTGGCGGCTGATGACCGGGTGGGAATTGGCAAACATCAGGAATCGGGAATTGACCGTCAGGGAACAGTAAAATGGGTGGGTTTTTGATTGTACTGATTTTTTCAATGCGAATTCTGGCTCTGGAAACCTCGACCGAATCCGGCTCCTGCGCGCTGTGGCAGGAAGGCGAAATACTGGCGGCGGATTGTCCGGCGGACGCGCCGCATTCCGCCACCCTGTTGCCGCTGGCGCAGCAGCTTCTGGCGAGCGCGCAAAGCAGTTTTGCCGCGCTGGACGCCATTGCCTTCGGCATGGGGCCGGGGGCATTTACCGGATTGCGCGTCGCTTGCGGTATTGCGCAGGGCATGGCGGCGGCGCTGGACAAGCCCGTGTTGCCCATCGGCTCGCTCGAATGTATGGCGTACATGGCGGGCGGCGAACGGGTATTGAGCCTGCTGGACGCGCGCATGGGCGAAGTTTATCTGGGCGCGTTTCTGGCGCGGGAAGCTTGTGCGCCGCAGGTCTCTGGCGCGATACGCCTCCTGAAACCGGAAGAGATCGTCCTGCCGGACGACTGGCCGGAAACGGATGCGGCGCAGGTGGTCGGCAACGCCCTTCTCGCCTATCCGCAGCTTGCTGAACGCTTTTGTCGATGTCGCTGTCTGCCGCAAATCCGCCCACACGCCAGACCTCTTGTCGAACTGGCGGCGCAAGCCTTCCGGCGCGGCGAAGGACAAGACCCGGCGCTGGCGCTGCCGCGCTATGTGCGCGACAAGGTGGCGCGTACCACGGCGGAACGCGCCGCTGCGGGAGGACGTTGAACGTGGCCTTGTCCGCGCTGCCGCCGACGGAAATCGCCGTCATGCGCCCGCCCGATCTGCCGCAGGTGGCGGCGCTGGAAGCCGCCGCGCAGGCTTTTCCCTGGCGGGAACGGCATTTTGCCGATTCCCTTGACGCCGGACATCGCGCCTGGGTGTTGTGGCAGGGCGTGCAGTGTCTGGGCTTTACATTGTCGGCGCACTTCGTCGACGAGGCGCATCTGCTCAATCTCGCGGTTGCGCCTGCCGTGCAGCGGCAAGGCCTGGGGGCAAAATTGCTGCGCCATGTCTTGCAGGACGCCGCCGCCGCCGACATGCAGCGCATGTATCTGGAAACGCGCGCTTCCAATCAGCGCGCGCGGACGCTGTATCACGCCTTCGGTTTTCAGGAAATCGGTTTGCGTAAAGCCTACTATCCAAACGACAATGGGCGTGAAGACGCACTGGTGTTTTGCGCCCGTCTGGATAACTGGAAGGAATGAAACATGCGCGGACAAGCCGCCATTTTGCGGGAAATGGGCTACACCCTCTGGCAATTGCGCCAGAACACGGCAGAGCGCGGCGAACATCCGGAGCCGGAGCCGCCCGTCCTTGCCGAAAAATCGCCCCTGCCGACAGCGGTTGCGCCGAAAACCAGCGTTCCCGTCAGCGCGCCCAGGCCTGTCGTATTCGTCGCCGCCAATGAGGAACGGGCAGCGACGATCGCCGATCTGGACTGGGAGGCGTTGACGCAGGCGATCAAGGAATGTCGCGCCTGCGGCCTGTGCGCGCGGCGTCGGCAGGTCGTGCCGGGCATTGGCGACCGGACGGCGGACTGGCTGTTTGTGGGCGAAGGGCCGGGCGCGGAAGAAGACGCCAGAGGCGAGCCTTTTGTGGGACAGGCGGGCAAGCTGCTGGATAACATGCTCGCCGCCATTGATCTTCAGCGCGAACGCAATGTCTATATCGCCAACGCCGTCAAATGCCGTCCGGAAGGAAACCGCACGCCTACCAACGAAGAAATGGCGGCCTGTCGTCCCTTCCTGCTGCGCCAGATTGCGCTGATTGCGCCCAAGCTGATCGTGCTGCTGGGAAAATCCGCTGTGCATAGCGTGTTGGGCGATGATCGCAGTCTTTCCGCCTTGCGCCAGAAACCGCAGTCCTTCGGCGCAACACCCGTGGTCGTCACCTACCATCCCGCCTACCTGCTGCGTAGTCTGCCGGAAAAAGCCAAAGCCTGGGAAGACCTGTGCAGCGCGCGGCGGATCATCGACGACAGGGTAATGTAAGCGCAGGTCACAGGCGGTTTTCGCGCGCCAAGGTTTGAAAGAGTTGCAACCGTTCCGCCGCGATCTGTCCGGCCTCCACCGCTGCCCGCAGGGCGCAGCCAGGTTCCTGCTGATGGCGACAGCTGCGAAAGCGGCAGTCGCCCAGATGCGGCGCGAATTCCGGGAAGGCGTGCTCGAGGGCGGTGAAATTCAGGTGTCCGAGACCGAATTCCTGTAGGCCGGGGGAATCAATGAGGCGGCTTTCCGTGTTCAAAAAATACAGTTGGGCGTGGGTGGTGGTGTGTTTGCCGGAAGCGAGCGCGGCGGAAATTTCCCGTGTGGCGGCGGTCACGCCGGGAATCAGGGCGTTGATCAGCGTGGATTTGCCCATGCCGGATTGCCCGACCAGTACGCTGGTCTTGCCTTCCAG
The DNA here is from genome assembly GCA_031267345.1 of Zoogloeaceae bacterium. Lineage (GTDB taxonomy): Bacteria > Pseudomonadota > Gammaproteobacteria > Burkholderiales > Rhodocyclaceae > Azovibrio. The sequence continues at coordinate 7,823 of JAIRZG010000206.1, read as the reverse complement.
ATGCGGGATGAGGGCGGCGACGCTGCGGGTCGCGGAAAGTTCCAGAAGCGGGTAGCCCAGACTCGCCAGTAGCTCGAGGCGTTGCCGCGCCGTCGGAAGTTTGTCGGCAAGATCGTTTTTGTTCAGCACGATGCGCGGGGCAATGCCTTCGGCTTCTGCCGCAATCAGGCAGCGACTGACCAGCGCCGCCGAAAAAGCGGGTTCAGCGGCAACCACCAGAATGATCTGATCGACATTGGCGGCAATCCGTTTTTCGCGCAGGGCGTTGGAGCGGTAAAGCAGGGTTTTCCGCGTTTCCACCCGCTCAATGACGCCTTGGCCGCTTTGACTGCCGCGCACCGCCACACGGTCGCCGCAGACGACTTCGCTTTTTTTGCCTTTTGGATAACAGAGCCATTCTTCGCCGTTGGCAAGCCGGACGCGATACTGGCGTCCGTGGGCGGCGACAATGAGACCGGAGAGAAGCGAAGACGGGACGTTCAAGCGGCGGGCGCGGCAGGGGTGTCAGCGGCGAGCGTCATCAGCCGCGCAATGCGGGCTGTCGCGGGCGGGTGTGAATCATAAAAGCGCGAATAGAGCGGATCGGGAGTGAGCGTCGTGGCGTTGTCTTCGTAAAGCCGGACCAGGGCGGCGATCAGATCATCCGCCGAACTCACGCGGGCGGCGTAAGCGTCGGCCTGGAATTCGTCGCGGCGGGAAAAATGATTGAACAGCGGATTGAACAGAATGGCGAACAACGGGATGACCAGACTGAACAATACCAGCGCCAGCGCCGCGTTGCCGCTTTGCGTCGCGTCCACGCCCAGACCCTGAAAAAACCAGGGCGCAAAGAGCAATTGCCCCAGCAGGGCGAGAAACAACAGGGAGAGCGCGAAAATGCCCGCCACGCGTTTCAAAATATGGCGATGGTGAAAATGTCCCAGCTCATGCGCCAGCACCGCCGCCATCTGCGGCGGGGTGAGGCGTTTCAGCAGGGTGTCAAAGAACACGATGCGCCGCGCCTTGCCGAAGCTGGTGAAGTAGGCGTTGCCGTGACTGGAGCGGCGGGAGCCATCCATGACGAAAAGTTCGCGCTTGCCAAAGTTGTCCCGTTGCAGCAGGGCTTCCACCCGCGCTTTCACTTCGCCATCGGCGAGCGGCGTGAATTTGTTGAACAGCGGCGCAATCCACAGCGGATACGCAAAGAACATCAGCAGATTGAAGGCCATCCACGCCAGCCAGACATAAAACCACCAGTATTCGCCCATGACCTGCACCAACCAGAGCACCGCCGCCAGAAACGGCAAGCCCAGCAGGACGAACAGCGAAATCTGTTTCAGGAGATCAGAAAAAAACAGGCCGAGCGTCATGCGGTTAAAGCCGAAACGCGCCTCCAGACGAAACTGCCGATAAAGATTCAGCGGGATGTCCAGAAGCACGGAAAGGACAGCCACGCTGGCGATCAAACCCATGCCATAAACCAGCGGACGCGTCGTGTGCGTCGACCAGAGGTCATGCAGCGCCTGCAAGCCGCCGCCCCAAGTGAGCGCCAGAAAATAAGCGACTTCCACGCCCAGCGCCACATATTCCATACAGATTTTCGCCTGCGTGTAATCCGCTGCCTGCTGATGCGCGGCAAGCGGGATGCGTTCGGCAAAGGCAGCGGGCACGGCGTCCCGATGGGCGGCGACAAAGCGCGTCTGCCGCATCAGGAGCGCGATACGCAGCGCAATGTAAAGCGACAGGGCGGCGATCAGCACAACACGGAAGATTTCGGTCACGATTACAATTCCTGGTAATTTCTGGCGAAAGAGGCAAGAGTTTCCTGTAAAGCTATGCCACAATAACAGCTTTGAATTTCGGGCAGTTCAATTATATGGCGCGTGACGCAACAAACCTCATCTGGCTGGATATGGAAATGACGGGGCTGAATCCTGATTCGGATCGTATTATCGAGCTGGCGATTGTGGTCACGGATTCCAACCTTGAGGTGCTTGCCGAATCGCCGGTCTGGGCCATCCACCAGCCGGAAGCCATTTTGAAGGGCATGGACGAATGGAATCAGAAAATCCACGCCCGCTCCGGACTGATTGAGCGGGTGCGCGCTTCCAGTTGTGACGAAACGCGAGCGGAAGCCGAAGCCTGCGCCTTTGTGCAATCGTTTGCGCCCGCCGCGACCTCGCCCATGTGCGGCAACAGCATTTGCCAGGATCGTCGCTTCATGGCGCGCTACATGCCCAGACTGGAAAAATGGTTTCATTACCGCAATCTGGACGTGAGCACCCTGAAGGAATTGTGCAAACGCTGGACGCCAACGCTGCTCAAGGGATTTCAGAAGCGGGGCGCGCATGAGGCGCTGGCGGATATTTATGAATCCATCGACGAACTGAAATATTACCGCGAACATTTCATTCGCCCGTTAAGTACGGTAGAATAAAAGGAAAGGAGAAAACGAATGCAACGCAAACACATACTGCGCATCCTGGGAATCCTGTGCACAGGCTTTTTCTGCGCTCCGGCGCTGGCGGTTGACGCGCAACTGCAAGCTGTCCTGCGGAACCCGCAAGCCCTAAAGGTCGCGCAGGAAGAAGGCCGCAAAGCCTCAAACTTCTGCGTCAACTGTCACGGCAAAAATGGCGTGAGCAGGCAATCGGATGTTCCCAATCTAGCCGGGCAAAACGCCGACTACGTGCTGGAACAAACCCGCAAGTTCGGCAAGGGACAGCGCAAGGATGAGTTCATGCAGGGCGTCATCTCCCTGCTGAGCGAGGAGGAAAAAATCAACATTTCCCTCTATTACGCCAGCCAGAATCCCAAACCCGGCGCGCCCAACGCCACACTGGCCGCAAAGGGCAAGCAGATTTACACCCGGCTCTGCCAACGCTGTCACGGCGACGCGGCGCACGGCAATGAAGTGATTCCCCGCACGGCCAGCCAGCATACGGACTATCTGGTTCGCGCCATCACCCGCTACCGTGACAAGACCGGCGAGCGGCAGGAACCGCAAATGTCCAGCGCCACCGCGCCCCTGAGGGACGCCGACATCGAAGCCGTTTCCGCCTACCTGTACAGTCTGCCTTGACAGCGACGAACAGGACGCGATGCGCAATTTTCCGTGCGGTTTTCTGTTTCCCCGCTGTCTGAATATGATATGTTTCACCCTGCGTAGTCATCCGGAAAATCATCCGGGTGACGCCATTTTTCCCTGAACCTAACGAGGATTTCCCATCATGAGTGAATTTCTGTCATCCGTAGGCGAGGCACAGGAAGCGGGCGGTGTTACCCGCGCCCGTTTTATCGTCAAAACCTACGCCTATCTGAGCGGGGCCATTCTGGCCTTTGCCCTGTTGTCCTTTGTGCTGTATTTCAGCGGCTTCGGCGTTGTGATGTTGAGCCTGATGGGCAAATCGCAATTCGTCTGGTTGCTGCTTCTGGGCGGCTTCATGGTCGTGGGCTGGCTGGCTTCTTCGATTGCCGACAAGGCGGAAAGCAATACCGTACAGACTTCGGCGCTGGGGTGCTATGTGCTGGCGTGGGCAATCATGTTCTCGCCGCTCTTTGTCATCGCCGCGCATATGCCGGGCGTGATTCCGATCGCCGTGTTCGCTACCGCGCTTCTCGTGGGCGGGCTGACTTGGACCGCCATCAGCAGCAAGAAGGATTTTTCCTTCCTGGGCGGCATGTTGCGTATCGGCGGCCTGATTGCCCTGGGCGCGATTGTAGCCAGCATCGTTTTTGGCTTCAGCCTAGGCATCTGGTTTTCGGCGGTGATGATCCTGTTCGCGGGCGGTTGCATCCTGTATGACACCTCCGCCATCCTGCGGCATTACCCGCTTGACCGTCCTGCGGGTGCGGCGCTGCATCTCTTTGCTTCCGTCGCCCTGATGCTCTGGTACGTGCTGCGCTTTGTCATGCAGTTCATTGGCGACGATTGAAAAATATCATTGCCCTGTAAAAAAGCGCCGCGCCATCGGCGCTTTTTCTATGAGAAGCTCTATCCACAGGCGTTCAAGCGGCACAAAAAAAGCAGGGTATATACCCTGCTTTTTGTCGACGCATTGCCAGAATCACTGAACGGCAGATGTTTCGGCTTCCGGAGCTTCGGTAGCGGGGGTAGCGTCAACGGGAGCGATTTCGGTTTCCGGAGCTTCGATGGCGGGAGTAGCGTCAGCGGGAGCGATTTCCGGGGCTTCGACAGCGGGGGCAGCGTCAGCAGGAACGGTTTGCTGGGCGTCGCCACAGGCGGAAACGGCCAGCGCGAGCAGGGCGGCGACAAGGAGAGACGATTTCATGTTTGATTGATCCTTTAAAATGGTGGCTGAACAAAATCCTGAACCAGATAAGTCTGGTTGACGGGCGATTGTAGCAAAATTTTGGATGTTGCATTGCAACAGCACAAAGTTTATGCAAAAAAACCGCGTTTTTGCTTTTCGCCCGGTTTTTCAGAATATTGCGTCAATACAATCCCAACGGTGTCGGCTCAAATGGCGTACAGGGCGCGTCCCAGATTTCGGAGAAACGTTGTGCATACGGTACGCTTTTTGCCGGATCGTCCAAAATGAGCGCAAAGCGCGGGTGCGCCAGTTCAAAGAGCGTCAGGGTATGCTGGCGATCCGCGATAATGATGGCGTCGCGCAGATGTTGCAGGGTGTTGGGAATCTGCCGCACCTTGACGCGGTGCGACTGGCTGGCGACCAGACGCACCAGACGCGGATGCTCCTGATGCAGGCGGTTTATGCGGCGCAGGGCAATACGCAGGGTCGCCTTCGGATTACGCAGCAGGAAGCTTTGCAAAAGACCAAAACATTCCGCCTGCCGCAAGCCCAGATGCACCAAGTCATCGTCAAAAATGCAGAGATCCTGTTCAACCCGCGTCAATATCTGTTCAAAACTGGCTTGCAGTTCGTTCCAGGATTCATGAATGGTGTACGTCATGCGCGTTAGTTTACCGAAGACCTTGATAGAATTGTAAATTTTTTTGAGGAACGCCCATGCCGATTGGCGTGATTGAAGCACTGGACGCGGAAGCCAGAGGCATTGCCCGCGAAAACGGCAAGGCCATTTTCATTGATGACGCCTTGCCGGGCGAGATCGTGGAATACGCGAGTTACCGCAAAAAATCCAGCTATGAACAGGCGCATCTCGTGCGGATCATTCGTCCCGTCGCCGCCAGAGTGACGCCGCGCTGCCCGCATTTCGGCATTTGCGGCGGTTGCGCCATGCAACATCTGGAATGCTCCGCTCAGGTCGCCGTCAAACAGCGGGTGCTGGAAGACAATCTTTGGCATATCGGGCGCGTCAGGCCGGAGGAGATGTCGCCGCCCATCCAGGGGCCTGCCTGGGGCTATCGCCGCAAGGCGCGTCTGGGCGTCCGCCGCGTACGCAAAAAAGGCGGGGTGCTGGTGGGTTTTCATGAAAGACGCAGCAGTTATATCGCCGACATCCAGACCTGCCCCATCCTACATCCCGCCGCGTCCGCCCTGCTCCTGCCCCTGCGCGAGCTGATCGACCGCCTTTCCATCCGCGAACGCCTGCCACAGGTGGAGGTCGCGGTTGGCGAGCAATGTCTTGCGCTGGCGCTGCGGATTCTGGAACCGCTGACGACGGCGGACGAAACCTTGCTGCGCGCCTTTGCCGACCAGCGTCAGGCGACGTTCTACCTGCAACCCAAAGGGCCGGACAGCATTTGTCGTTTCCATTCCCTGCCAGGCGCGGAACTGGATTACCGTCTGCCGGAATTCGATGTGCGCGTGCCTTTTCAGCCTGCCGACTTTACCCAGGTCAATCACGACATCAACCGCGTCCTGGTTCGCCGCGCCCTGACGCTGCTCGACCCGCGTTCCGGCGAAACGGTCGCCGACCTGTTCTGCGGCTTGGGCAACTTCAGCTTGCCCATCGCCCGCAAAGGCGCGCAGGTAATCGGAATTGAAGGCAACGCCAGCCTGATCGAACGCGCGCGCGCCGCCACCGGGCGCAACGGCCTTGCCGACCGCGCCCGTTTTGCCGTCGCCAACTTGTTTGCCGCAACGCCGGAATCCCTGCGCGCGCTGGGACGTATCGATAAATACCTGATAGACCCGCCCCGCGAAGGCGCGCTGGAAGTCATCAAGTCTCTGCCCGCCGCTCGGGAAGAAGACGCCCCGACCCGTATCGTCTATGTTTCCTGCAACCCCGCCACCCTGTCCCGCGACGCCGCCATCCTGGTCAATCAAAAGTCCTACCGCTTCCTGTCGGCAGGCGTCATCAACATGTTCCCGCACACAGCCCACACCGAATCCATCGCTGCCTTCAGCGCCTGACTCCTGCGAACGGCGGCGCGCGGCCCGGAAGTAGCGCAAGCGCTTCCGGGGGAAGGGGGGAAGCCAGCCTCATGGAGGAACGCAGTTCGCGTCCCGGCAAAACCCGCACGACCACCGACGACGCGTTGCGGGCGCGCATCGGGCGGCTGGACAGTAAGCGGGTTTCAGTTTTTCATTGGCTCCTTGCAGAAAAGTCAGCGAAAGACTACCGTCTTGTTGCCATGCGCCAGCACCCGGTCTTCCAGGTGGTAGCGCAAACCACGCGCCAGCACCGCCTTTTCGATGTCCTTGCCGTAACGCACCAGGTCTTCGGGCTGATCGGAGTGATCGACGCGGATCACATCCTGTTCGATAATCGGTCCCTGATCCAGTTCGGCAGTCACGTAATGGCAGGTTGCGCCAATCAGCTTTACACCACGCTCAAACGCTTGATGGTAGGGCTTGGCGCCGACAAAACTGGGCAGAAAGCTGTGATGGATGTTGATAATCCGCCCCGGATAGCGGGCGCACAGTTCCGGTGGAAGCACCTGCATGTAACGCGCCAGCACCATCACGTCGCCTTTTGCCGCATCGAACAGGCGCGCCACCTCGGTATGGGCGGCGAGCTTGTTTTCCAGCGTCATCGGCACGTGATGGAAGGGAATGCCGTGCCACTCGGAAAAGCCACGGAAGGTCTCATGATTGGAGATGATGCAGGGAATGTCGATGTCCAGGTCTTTCGACTGCCAGCGCGACAGCAGATCGTAGAGGCAATGTTCCTGCTTCGACACCAGGATGATGACGCGCTTTTTCCGTGCGCTGTCGCTTACCTGCCACTTCATCTGGAAGCGTTCGGCAATGGGCGCGAAGCGGACGCAGAAGCGGGCAAGGTCAAAAGGCAGGGAATCGGCCAGCATCTCCTGACGCATGAAAAACCGCTGCGCCGCCGCGTCGGCATGGTGGTTGGCCTCGGTAATCCAGCCATGATGTTCGGCGATGAAACCGCTGACCGCAGCAACGATGCCCACCTGATCGGGACAGGACAGGGTCAGGGTATAGCGACGGGAAGAAGGCATGAGAAGTCTCCATGAAATTCGTACAAAGAAACATTGATTCCTGTACTGCAACGAACATTCAATATGCGTCAACAGGTTTGTAAAACTTGTTTTTCTCCACCGTAAATTCTTGCGGCGGCAAACCCGCATCCTGCCACAAAGTGAGCGACGGATGACAGGATTGGGCTCTGTCCGCAGGGTAATCACAGGAATGCCCGAAAACATGAATTCATGATGGAGGAACCGCCTGGATCTCCCGCGCGTCTCGTGGAGACAGGAGTTCCCTCCCCTTCATTCACGCCCTCTTCTCTTGCGGGAGAGGGCAGGGGCGCAACGGGCGAACAACATTCGCCCCTGCAGGTTTTCTCCCTCCCCTTGAAGGGGCATTGTTCTTAGGACTTATCCGTAAATAATATTCATTTTCCCCTTCACCTTTCGGAAAGCGATAATGGCTGAGGCAATCATCACCAAGGCCATGTAGCTTCGATGCGTTTTTTCGTAGCGCACCAAG
>JAIRZG010000150.1 GCA_031267345.1 Zoogloeaceae bacterium | reverse complement strand
CAAAAAGCATCCGATACCTCCCAGCTTGCCATGCGCTTCATGCTCAACTGCCTCATCGTTATCCAACAACCGCAGCATGAACCATTCGGCAAAATAGCACAAGCTATTTACGGATAAGTACTTATTTCCTGACCTGCCCGCTGCCGAACACCACCCATTTCTGGCAGGTCAGTCCTTCCAAACCGACCGGGCCACGCGCGTGGATTTTGTCGGTGGAGATGCCGATTTCCGCGCCCAGGCCGTATTCAAAGCCATCCGCAAAGCGGGTAGAGGCATTGACCATCACCGAACTGGAATCCACTTCACGTAAAAACCGCATGGCGAAACTGTGGTTCTCTGTGACGATGGCGTCGGTGTGGCGTGAGGAATAACGGTTGATGTGGGCGATGGCTTCGTCTATACCCGCGACCACCTTGATGGAAATAATCGGCGCCAGATATTCGCAAGCGTAATCTTCCTCGCTGGCGGCATGGGCGACGGGAATCAGGGCGCAGGTTTCCTGGCAGCCCCGGATTTCCACGCCTTTGGCGGCAAGCATCGCCGCGACGGGCGGCAGCAAACGCGCGGCGATGGCATCGTCGATCAGCAGGGATTCGGCGGTGTTGCAAGTGCCGTAGCGTTGGGTTTTGGCGTTTTCCACAATCGCCAGCGCTTTGTCAAAATCGGCGCTGGTTTCCAGATAAACATGGCAGTTGCCATCCAGATGTTGAATCATCGGCACTTTTGCTTCCTGCAACAGACGCGCAATCAGCCCCTTGCCGCCGCGCGGCACAATGACATCGACGAATTCGCGCAAGGTAATCAGTTCGCCGACAGCGGCGCGATCAGTGGTTTCGACCATCTGCGCGGCGGTAGCCGGAAGATTCGCCGCCTGCAAACCCGCGCGGATGAGCGCGGCAATGGCGCGGTTGGAGCGAATCGCCTCCGAGCCGCCGCGCAGGATGGCGGCGTTGCCGGATTTCAGGCAGAGCGCGGCGGCGTCGGCGGTCACGTTGGGACGCGCTTCGTAGATGATGCCGATTACCCCCAGCGGCACACGCATCCGCCCGACCTGAATGCCGGAGGGACGATAACGCAGGTCGGTCATTTCGCCGATTGGATCCGCCAGTTCCGCCACCTGACGCACACCCGCCGCCATGTTATCGACGCCCTTGTCGCTCAAGGTCAGCCGATCGAGCATGACGGCTTCCAGACCGTTGGCGCGCGCGGCGGCGAGGTCTTCCGCATTGGCGGCGAGCAGGGCTGCTTTTTCGCGCACAATGGCCTCCGCGATGGCGGTGAGCGCGGCGTTTTTTTGCGCCGCGCCGGCGCGCGCCAATTCCCGGGAAGCCGCGCGCGCGGCGCGTCCCAGTGTTTCCATGTACTGCTTGATGTCGTCCATGATCTTTCAAGAGGCGTAAAAGGAGAAGCGACGATTGTAAATCCAGGCCGTAAAATTCGCCTGTTTGCAACGATAAAGCAACGACAAAATCGGGAAAAGACCGCCATGCAGAATTCCGTTTTCACCACTCGCCGCCCCATACGTCTGCGCATAGACCTTACCGCCCTGCGCCACAATTTCAAGGTAGCGCGGCAGCTGGCGGGCGCGGCGAACCTCTGGGCGGTCATCAAGGCCAATGCCTATGGGCACGGACAATTTCAGGCCGCGCGCGCGCTGGACGATTTAACGGACGGGTTCGCGCTGCTGGAAACCGAAAACGCCATTGCGCTGCGCGAACGCGGGCATCAACAGCCGATTTTGTTGCTGGAAGGCTTTTTCGCGCCGGAAGAAATCGTGGCGTTGGCGCGTTTCAAGCTGACGCCGGTTATCCATTCTCCGGCGCAACTGGAAATGCTGGCGACGGCGGATACACGCCCGGAAAGCGCCTGTCTCAAGGTGAATACGGGCATGAACCGTCTGGGCTTTCGTCCACAGGAAGTCGGCGCGGCGCGCCAACAACTGGAAACACTGGGGATTCGCCGCCTGACATTGATGAGCCATTTTGCCGAGGCGGATACGGCAATCGGCATTGCCGCGCAGTTACAGTGTTTTCAACAGGTTGCCGCAGGTTGCGGTCTGCCGGTGAGCCTTGCCAATTCCGCCGCCCTGATTCGCTACCCGGAAAGTCGGGGCGGCAAAGGCGACTGGGCGCGACCCGGCATTATGCTCTACGGCAGCAGCCCGTTTGCGGAGACGACGGCGGCGCAATTGAATCTGCGTCCGGTCATGACAGTGGAAAGCCGTCTGATTGGCGTCCAGACGCTTGCCGCCGGGGAACGGGTGGGGTATAGCGGCATGTTTCGCGCCGACAAAAGCCTGCGCGTCGGCGTAGTCGCCTGCGGCTACGCCGATGGCTACCCGCGTCCCGCGCCTACCGGCACACCCATTGCCGTGGCGGGTGTTTTGACCCGCACCCTGGGACGGGTGAGCATGGACATGCTCGCCTGCGACCTGTCCAATGCGCCGGAAGCGCAGATCGGCAGTCCCGTGACGCTTTGGGGCGACGGCGAAGGCGGCGCGGTCGACGCGGACGCCGTGGCGACCGCAGCGGGCGCCATCAGCTACGAATTGTTTTGCGCCGTAGCGTCCAGAGTGCCCAGAGTGGAAGCCTGACCTTTTGTCATACAGGTTTCTGGCAGCGGCTATCCTTGTACGGCCCGCCCATTTTTTTCCAGCCCTGACCCAGAGACAACTGGGAACATATGCGGCTGCCGTCGATCAGGTTCATCCACAGATAATACGGCGCGGGCGCGGCGTGGAGGGCGGAAAGGGGCAGCAGAAAGCAGATCAGACCAAGGGCGCAATACCGCGATAAAAGAGAAAGGCGCATGGAGGAGGGACTTTCGGCAGTGGTGACGCGCGGATTATAAAATCATTCGTCCGCAGGCTGGATCGCCGGATGACAGGGGATGCCCCGCAACAAAAACACCTGCCCGTCGCCCGCGCGTGTTTCCAGCCGGATTGTAGACGATAAATGGGATTCGCTGAACAGGGGCAAGGTCAGAATCCTTAGCCTTCAAGGAGAGCAACCGTGTTCGCTGTCAAGCGATTTTGGGGTTCCACGGGGTATTGTTTTTCAACATGGCGTTCATGATGGTCAGCAGCTTTCTCCTGCAGGCCACGATGACGACTTTCGGGGGGAGAAGAACAGGGGATCAGGAGGATTTTGTACGGTTTTGTCGCTACAAATACATGGTTTTGGCATTCAGGCGATTGCCCTGTGTCGCAATTTGCTGTCCGCAAGAATGGGCTAACTCCTTTATAATGTGCCGCCATTGTTCCTGCTTCTTTGTGTCGGGGCGGGTGTCCGATTTTTTTGTTGGAGTTTTGCCAAGTGTCCGTGGAATTTATCCAGAACAACATTTTCACCATTGTCATTGCGGTGATCAGCGGCCTGATGCTGTTCTGGCCGGGTCTTCTTCAGGCGGGACGGCTGTTGAGCGCGCAGCAGACGACGCAGCGCATCAATCATGACAACGCCGTGATCATTGACGTGCGCGAGGCGCAGGAGTTTGCGGGCGGGCATTTGCCGGACGCGCGCAATATCCCCTTCAAGGAGCTTGCCGGACGGGTTGCCGAGTTGGAAAAACTCAAGGAAAAACCGTTGATTCTGGTGTGCTCTTCCGGTGTGCGTTCCGGACGCGCCTGCGCGACCCTGAAGAAGCGGGGGTTCACGGATCTGGCCTGTCTGGATGGCGGCGTCCCGGCCTGGGAGCGCGCGGGACTGCCCATGACGCGGGGGCAAAAAACATGAACCGCGTCCGCATGTATACCACGGCGATTTGTCCGTACTGCATACGCGCCAAGCGGTTGTTGAACCTGCGCGGCGCGCGCGAGATTGAGGAAGTGCGCGTCGATCTGCAACCGGAAGAAATGGGGCGCATGACGCAAAAAACCGGACGTCGCACCGTGCCGCAGATTTATATCGACGATACCCATGTCGGCGGTTGCGAAGAACTTCATGCGCTGGATCGCGCAGGCAAGCTCATCCCCTTGTTGGGGCTTTGATTTTTAAAAAAAGGAAACGGATTTCATGGAAGACAAAACACCACAACCCGCGCAATCGGGCCAACGGCAGGTTCCGACGTTCGGGATTGAAAAAGTTTATATCAAGGATTTTTCGCTGGAGGCGCCGAACGCGCCCCAGATTTTTCTGGAACATGGCGCGCCCGATGTGTCCATCCAGGTCAACAACAGCGGTACGCCGCTGGGCGAAGGCGCGTTTGACGCCACGCTGACCGTGACCGTGACCGCCAAACTGGGCGACAAAACCCTGTTTCTGGTGGAAGTCAGTCAGGCGGGCATTTTCCGCATTGCGAATGTGCCGGAAAACGAAATCGAGCCGTTGTTGGCGGTGGCCTGTCCCAACATCCTGCAAGCCTACGCGCGCGAGGTTATTTCCGACGCCACGGTGCGCGCCGGATTCGCGCCGGTATTGTTGCAGCCCATCAATTTTGAGGCGCTCTATCTGCAAAATTTGCAGGAACGCAAGGCGGCGGCGGCAAGCCGTCCTGCCGACGCTTCCCTGCAATAAGCAGTTGCGCGTCCTTCCCTTTCTGGAGCCTTTTGCCATGTTGCGTTTTCTGTCGATCATTGCGTTGTTCGTCGCCGCATTCTGGAGCAGCCTTGTCGGAGCGCAGGAATATCGTTCCGTCTCGGCGGTTGCCGCCATCCTTTATGACGCGCCGTCGGTTCAAGGGAAAAAGCTGTATCTGGTCAAGACCGGAACGCCGCTGGAAGTGCTGGTGCAGGTCGAGGGCTGGACCAAGGTGCGCGACGCGGAAGGCGGCATTGCCTGGATAGTGAATCCGGCGCTGACGACGCAGCGCATGGTCGTGGTCACGGCAGATCAGGCAGAGGTGCGTCAGGCCGCCAATGAGGAAGCGGCGCTGGTGTTTCAGGCAGTCAAATGGGTGGCGCTGGAATTGCAGGAGGGCGCGCCCGCCGGTTGGGCGAAGGTGCGACACAAGGATGGCGTCAGCGGCTTTGTCCGCATCATGCAGGTCTGGGGGCTGTAAAAGGCGTCATGAAGATCAGCGTACTGGCTGCCGGCGCGTGGGGAACCGCGCTGGCGATAGCTTTTGCGGCGCGGCATCGCGTGACGCTCTGGGCGCGTGAGGCGGAACTGGTCGCCGACATGCGCCAGCATCGGGAAAACCGCGCCTTCCTGCCCGGCTTTGCCCTGCCGGAAGCCTTGCGCCTCGAAGACGATCTGAC
>JAIRZG010000086.1 GCA_031267345.1 Zoogloeaceae bacterium | reverse complement strand
GACGTTTCCGCGTTGAAATTCTACGGCCAATACCTGTGGAGCCGTCAGGACGGCGACAAGGTGACGCTCGCCAATGGCGACCCGGTGAAGTTTGAATCCGTGAATTCCCACCGCACCCGCCTGGGGGCGAAATGGGAGTACGCCGTGAACAAAAACGCCACTGCCTGGCTCGGCGCGGCTTGGGAACACGAGTTCGACGGCAAGGCGAAAGCCCGCTACTACGACGACCCCATCGACGCGCCAAAACTGAAAGGCGACACCGGAATGCTGGAAGTCGGCCTCACCCTGACCCCCGCGCCCAACCAGCCGCTGACGCTGGACTTCGGCCTGCAAGGCTATACCGGAAAACGCGAAGGCGCTACCGGAAGCTTCCGAGTGAACTACGCTTTTTGAAGCGGACAATAATGCGGGCGAGTGAGGCGTAGCCTTCGCTCCCTCTCCCCTTGCGGGAGAGGGAGCAAGGGTTTGGGGAGGGATGGGGCGTAGGGCGGATGAGCGGCGAAGCCGCGTAATCCGCCGATCAAAGCCTTTCGCCGCGAAGCGGCGCATGAATGGAGGGCTTCCATTGGGATTGGGGCGCTTCGCGCCAGGCTCACGACCACCGGCGGATTACGCTGCGCTAATCCGCCCTACGCCCCCTGTGCGTGGAGGATCAGGAATGGATGGTCCCCACCCCTTCCTGCACGCCCTCTCCCATAAGGGAAGAGGGTAGGGAGGGCGGGCGGGCGTGTTTTACCGACCTGCGGATTCTCCCTTCGGCGCGACTGCCGTCGTCCGCAGGGAGGCGAGGGCGAGAATGCCGAGCGTGCTGCCATTGTGCAGGATGGTGGCGGCGACCGGAGAAAGAATGCCCAGGGCGGCGGCGGAGAGGATGCCGGTGTTCAGTCCCAGAGTCAGTTTGTAGTTGGCGTCGATACGCCGCATGGCGGCGTTGGCGATGCTTTTGACGGTGACGACGCTTTCCATGCCGTCTTCCAGCAGCACAATGTCGGCGGTCAGGCGAGCGACATCCGCGCCTTTTTGCATGGCGATGCCCACATGCGCCGCCGCCAGCGCGGGCGCATCGTTGATGCCGTCGCCGACGAATGCGATTTTCGTGCCCGCGTCCTTCAGTCTTTCCACGATGCCCGCCTTTTCTTCCGGCAGCAACTCGGCGTGAAAGCCATCCAGACCCAGCGTATCGGCCAGTTCGCGCGCCCGGCTGCCGTGGTCGCCCGTGAGCATCAACAGGCGCTTGACGCCCAGGGCGCGCAGACGGGCAACCACGCTCCGGCTTTCCGGACGCGCATGATCCTTCAGCGCCAGTACGCCGGAAAGTTTGCCGCCATAGCCGATGTACAACAGCGTCTTGCCTTCGCTGTACAGACGGCTGATTTCGGCATTCCAGGGCGAAGTGTCGATGTGTTCGTGCTGCTCGATGAAATGGCGCGAACCGACTATCACGCGCTTGCCTTCGATTACGCTGACCACGCCATGCGCGACGACGAATTCCACTTCGTTGTGCGCGAAATGCCGTCCGTGTATGGTGTGCGCGGCGGCGACCACCGCCAGCGCCAGCGGGTGAAAATAGTGTTCTTCCACCGAAGCCGCCAGCCAGATGAGTTCTTCCGGCGAAAAATCGGCGTCAAAGGTGATGGCGTCGGTGACTTCCAGATCGCCGGAGGTCAGCGTGCCGGTTTTGTCAAAAATCAGGGTGTCGACTTCGGCAAGCCGTTCCAGCGCGTCCGCGCCTTTAATCAGGATGTTTTGCCGCCCCGCGCTGTACATGGCGGATTTGAAGGCCACGGGAATCGCCAGTTTCAGGGCGCAGGAATAGTCGGCTTGCAAAACGGCGGCAGCGCGTCGCCAGTCGCCGGAAACCAGCCAGGAGGCGCCCGCCAGCTTCAACACGGTGGGCACCAGCTTGTCGGCCAGCGCCGCCGCGCTAACCTGGGTGGCGCTCTTGGCGGTGAGCGAACGCTCGACATAATCGGCAATGCGGGCGACCGTGGTCGACGCGCCAACCTGTTCGGCATAAATGATCAGTCGGCCTTCTTCCACTATCGTGCCGGAAAGCACGCGATGCCCGCGTTCTTTTCGCACGGCGGCGCCCTCGCCGGTCATGGCGGCTTCGCTGACGCTGGCTTCGCCGGAAAGCACCGTGCCATCCACGGAAATAATGCCGCCCGTCGCCACTGCCACACTATCGCCCACCTGCACTTCATCGGCATGAATGGCGATTTCTTCGTCATCGCGCAACACCCAGACGGTATCACTGTTGGGGCGCAGCAAATGTTTTAAAAGCGCGTCGGAACGCCGCGCGATGCTCTCTTCCAGATATTCACCCAGCGCCAGCATGAAGGTGGTGGTATTGGCGGCGGTAAAATCGCGCCGCGCCAGTGAAATGGCGACGGCAACCGCTTCCAGCACATGCGAAGTCATGCCGCTGGCGCGAAAATCCGCCCGCGCCTTTTTCCCCAGCGGCAAGGCCACCGCCAGTCCCAGCGGCAAACGCAACGCCACCGGCAACGAACCGGAAGCGATCAGGTTCAACAAGGTGAGCGCCACGCCGCGCGCGGAAAGGGCGTCTCCCGCCGTTACCAGGGGAACATTTGGCGACGCCGGAAGGCGCAGCAAGGTCCGGCGCAGGCCGGCGACGCTGGTTTTTGCGGCATCAAATTCAATGACGAGCGAACGCGCTTTGGCGTTGATCCGCGCCGAGCGCACACCGGGCAGGGCAGCGATCTGCGGCTGCGCCATCGCGCAAAAAACGCCCGCGCGGGTTTTGTAACGAAACCGCGCCCGCCCGACATCGCCGCGCGTGACGACATGCGCGGCTTCCAGCGCGACAAACACGCCGCCTGCGGCAAGGCTGGAACCGCCTTGCGTCATGAGGTCGCCGGGTCTTGTCCAGCCTGCGTCGCCAGTTCCGCCTGAATGTCGGCGAATTGCTCGCGGAGTTCTTCCACGCCGCCCGCAAGCCCCGTATAAAGCGCGATGCCCGCCTTGATGAGTTTGGCGCGCGCTTCCTCATTGCCAAAAACATAGGCCGCCGTCGCGCCGATGACCAGACCCAGCAAAAGCTGATCCCGGCCTTTTTTCGGCAACGCCTTGCCCAAGGTGGCAAAAACGCCCTGATTCTGCGGCGTCGCCACCACGTTGAATTTTTGTTTCTTGCCCTGTTTTTTCTTTGCCATGTTCATATTCCTTTACCGTGAGAGAGTTCAAGTAGCCGATGCAGTCCGTAGACGCCCGCGATACTGCCCGCAGTCGCCAGCGCGGCGGCAAGCCAATCGCCTTGTCCTGCCGCCTTGCCCGCCGCTACGCCCACGACCAGCGCCGCGCCCGCCAGGGTGGACTGACGCAACAGCCGGGCGTCGATGATCGGGAAACCGCGTTCATCCACTCGTCCCGCCACCGCTGCCACCGCCGCGTAACTGACAAAGCCGCGCGTAAAATCATTTGCCATGCCGGACAGACTGAGTAGCGCTTGCGCGTTCTTGCGCCTGTTTTTACGCTTTTTCATTTACAGCCTTTCGCCGGGCAGACGCGGCAGCTTTGCCGTCGGATTTTGCGGCAGGTTTCAGGACGGGTTTTGCCGCCTTTGCCGCTGCGGGCCTGGCCTTGCCGGAAGCGGTTTTGGCGGCAAGGGTGATGGCGGCTTTTTCGCGCCGCAAGCGATCCCGCAGACGCGCCGAGGAATCGGCGAGCGCCCCCAATCCAGAAGCCGCCGCCTGCCGCAAGCGGCCTTCGGCGACCGTCCCTTTCTGGCGCAACTTCTGTCCGGCAGACTGAAGCTCGGCGCGCAATTGTTCATTTTTGTACAGCCGGACAGCGACAACGCCAGCGGCCAATCCTGCAATAAACGGAAAAATGGGCATGATGGTTCCCCAAAAAGAAAAAACATCTGAATACTACACGAAGTCCTTGCGGACGGCAGCCCTTGCGGGCAGCGATGCGCGCCTTCGGCGCGGAGGCGCGTCAGGCGGAACAGCGATCCCGTCGCGTCGTTGCGCGGAAATAAGAACGCGGCGCGGCAGGGTTTTGCCGGGTGCCCTGTGCGCGGTAGGTCAGGGATGGACAGTTCCCTCCCCTTGAAGGGGCATTGTTCTCAGAAGTTGTTTTAAAAATTAGAAAGCTGTTTGAGGAGCAGGCGGATCATGGCGAGTTGGATCATAGCCTCGGAGTGTTGAGGAATGACCTCATAGTCACGATCAAGGCGACGTGAAAGAGCCAGCCAGGCGAAGGTTCTTTCAACG
>JAIRZG010000091.1 GCA_031267345.1 Zoogloeaceae bacterium | reverse complement strand
AAACCCCGCCCTTTAGGGCGGTGGGAGCCTACCCCGCCCTAAAGGGCGGGGTTTCAGGCGACCGTTTTGGGAGGGGAGAGAAACCCCTTCCAAAACACGTTAGACCGACAGGCCTGAAGAGGCCTGTCGCTAATTTCTTGCTGGGCGTTGCTCCGGATTGTTGCGGTGGTCTTGCAGGCTGTCCAGGTAGGCGGTTTGTAGATTGCGCGTGTATTCGCCGTATTCCAGCACTTCGCAGCCGCTCGCCAGCAATTCGCGCAACAGCCGGGTTTGCGCACTGGCGTCGTTTTCACCTTCCAGCAACAGGACGGCGGTCTGTCGGTCGGTTTCGACGATGCGCCAGCCGCGCGTCGCCAGCCAGACGGAGAAAACGTTGTCATCATTTTTGGGTAGGGCGGTCAGACGCAGACGCAGGGTGCGCGTCTGGCGTTCGGCAGGCGCGCTCAGTTGTTGGCGCGCCAGCAGCTTGCCCTGTTCGAGCACCAGCATGGCGGTGCAGTAATCGTCCAGTTCCGCCAGAATGTGCGAGGAAATGAGCAGGGTCATGCCTTCCGCCGCCAGCGATTTCATCAGCCGCGCCAAATTCGCGCGCGCCTCTGGGTCGAGGCCGGAGGCGGGTTCATCCAGCAGCAGCACTTTCGGTTTGTGCACGATGGTCTGCGCCAGCGCCAGTCGTTGCCGCTGACCGCGCGACAGGGCGCCTGCCAGCATTTCCAGTTGCGGCAAAAGTCCCACCTGTTCCGCCGCCCACCGCGCCGCCGCCGTCGCCGCGTCCGCGTCCATCCCATGCGCCCAGGCGGCGTAGAGCAGGCAGCGCCAGGCGCTCAATTCTTTATACAGCCCGAAATGGTCGGGCAGATAGCCCATGAAACGATGCGCCAGACGCGGGTTTTCCCAGATGTCCAGACCGTTGATGACGATGCGTCCGTACATGGGTTCTTCCAGCGCCGCCATGCTGCGCAGCAAGGTGGTTTTGCCCGCGCCGTTCGGCCCGACCAGCGCGGTGACGGAGGCGGCGGGCAGCTCGAAACTGACCTCATCCAGCGCCCGATGTCCGGGATAGTCATAGATGATCCGCTGCACACCGATCATGGGCGCGTCGCCCGGGGCGCTGAAGCTCATGCCAATTCCTTTCAAATAAAACGATAGCCTGTGGTTTGTTGTAGAATAGCATTTTTCAATTGTCGATCCGTCATTTCTGACGCTCCTGTGCGTCGATTTCCGCCAGGAGTTTGTCGAAGCCAGACTTGAACAGCCTGTCCTGGATAATGTGGTGTTTTTCGCATTTGGTTTCGGCGTGGAGTTTGGTTCTGTTCGTGGAATATTCCCCCTCCCCGCCCCGTCAGGATTTCGTTGCCGTTGAACTCCAGAAAACCTTGACCTCCTCTCCGCATACCAAGGACATTCTTTAATGTGGAATTGCCGCGCGATTTTTATATCAGCACACCCGTCGGCAAATATAATCCTGACTGGGTGATTGCATTCCACGAGGGCAAGGTAAGGCATATTTAGTCGCCGGAACGAAAGGCTCAATGTCCTCCATGCAGCTTCGCATGATGGAGAAAGCCAAGATACATTGCGCGCGGGCGCTGCAAGGCAATCAGCACCCACTTCGCCGTGTAGACGTGGGTTGCAGCTACGCTACGCCGACGAATAAAGTGATGAGGCAGGCAGGCTGTATAATGGATCACATGCTGAAGACTCAAGTCAAAATACATACTCGCCCCTTTCATTGACTTGTATCTGTACCGCCTGGGCGTTTTCCGAAAAACGGTCATACCCTGTTTTCAGACTTTTCCAGAAGCGAAGCAAAGCGGGATGTTGCGCGTTTTGCGTGGTGTATTTTTGCAGGGTGGCGTCGGTCATCCTGAAAGGGAAAATATAGACGGGAATCTTGTCCTGGCCGCTGTTTCTGGCGTGGACGGCATAGAGATAAATTTCCCGGATTTTGTCGTCGGTCATGGACAGGCAGCCGATGCTGACGCAGGCGCCGTGGATAAAAATATCGCCGCCCGGATTTCTGCCTCTGCTTTTTATTTTGTCGGCGGCATTAGGATAATTGAGACCCAGAGAAAGCAAAAAATTGCTTTTGGGATTAAAGCGGTCAATATGATAAAACCCTTCGGGAACCTGTTCGTCGCCCAACTGACGTTTTGGTCCCAATTTTCCGGAAGCCCGACAGATTGCATAACTGTGCAGTTTTTGGTAACGGGTCGCTGATTTTGTTTTGGCGTAAAGCTCAAGCACGCCTTCTGCTTTATAGGCCAGTATCAGGATATTCAAGTCATCCATTTTAATTTCCGCCTGCCGCAAGGTTTTTTCCAGCGCGGCGTTTTTATTCTCGTAGGCGACGCGCACCCGCTCATAGCGCAACTGCTCCGCCAGAAAATCACCGGCATGAGCAGGCAAGTCCGCCCATGCCACGTTATAGGAGACCATCAGCAGGGTTGCCGCCAGCAAGGAGAAAATGCGGAATTCCTCACGCACAGTTTTGATCCACAGCATTCGCCAGTTTTAACCTGTTAAGCATAAAATGATTCCTTATCTTTCCAAAGATACGATCGAAAAAAACGTCGAGATGCTCAATACGATTTAATTCATACTGTTTATCCATTAACAACCATTCTGGTGAAAATAATGCTGTTTTTGGATCGGAATTTTGCTTTTCTACATCCTTAAAATATGAACAAAAACTTATCCCGTGAAGCCTTGAAAGTTCACACAAACGCTCTAGCGCATCGGCACTAATAATATATGTAGAGACATCATTGGAATAAGCGTCAAAAAACCTAGCAGGGCCTAGCCATAATTCGCTTGGCGTTACAATAATACTTACAATGTTTTTCCCCTGGTAAGATGAATCGTCTTTTATATATTTTTCGGTATTTTCAAGCTGTCCAAATGCCTTGCAGAGCGTCGCCTTCAGTTTTGAACGAAGAAGGCTTGGCTCTGCAATTGCGGGGATTTGTTTAGTCAAATTTTTGTGCTTAACCTCGATTAATACAAAGCCCTCTTTTTCTTCTAATAAAAAATCGCAAACCTTGCCGTTTAATTTAAATTTATTCTTGATTTCTTCCTCGTTCAACACTATGCAACCTGTATGTTTCAATACCTCTCCGATATAATTGGAGAATAAAGCATCCCAGTCTTGTCTAATATTGACCTCACTGCTATCTTCCAAGCAATCTGAAACCACATACTCAAAATATCGACGAATTGTTGGAATTCCCCAAGAAATAATCTGATCGCTAACGCTTATACAAGGCGCTTCATACAAAACTGTCGGCTGAAAGCATTCATCCAAACAAATTTTTCTTTTATCACGTACAATCTTTCTGGCTGCATCTAAGGAAGGAGCTATTTTACTTATAAAACCATTTATCGTGGTTTTGCCATATATCTTCACAATATCACCCACCAATTTATCTCTAAATATTATTTTACTATTTCGCTGCCCAAAATACAGATAAAATATCGTTGCCAATTCTGAATACTGCTCAATGGACATTTCAAAAAATCTCTCAATTACATTTTCTAATTTGCTACCGTTTACTACTTTATTCAACAATAATAATTGACGTACAAAGGCATAAAAATTAGCAGTCTTTTGATATGGAATTTGCTGCATAAACAATTGACGCATGGATAATGCAGTATCTTTGTTGTCACTAGGCAACTTATCAAGTATCAAACGGATGTCTTCAATGTACACACGAACATCATTTGCGTTCATAATTTTCTGTTTATAACAGCGAGCATTATCAGACAGCACCCATAACGCTAGTGTTTCTGCATTCCAGGGCAAACGTTCCATATGTTTATAACTATATTGGTCATTATGAGAACAACTCAAGTAGCTTGATAACGCGAAAATTACAGAATGGTAATCGAATTCTCTAAGTCTATTTCGAATAGGCTTTATAATTTCGGCGTATTTTTCGTTTTTGATTTCCATGTTTATTTGTCGCTCATATGCAATACATGATGTGTACAATTGCAGGTTCCTTTTGTTTTCATGATGGTATTTTCCCTGTCTTTTCCAACATTTTTTGCAATTCGGCCTCGTCGATCACCGTTACCCCCAATTCCCGCGCTTTTTCCAGTTTGGAACCGGCTTCGCTGCCTGCCAGCACGTAGTCGGTTTTTTTGGAGATGGAGCCGCTCGTCTTGCCGCCTGCGGTTTCGATCAGGGTTTTGGCGTCGTCGCGTTTCAGGGTGGGGAGCGTACCGGTAAGGACGAAGGTCTTGCCGGAAAGCGGCCCTGGCGGGGCGTCGATCCGGCCTGCGGTTTCCGGCCAATGCACGCCCGCTTCAATCAGGCGGGCGATGACTTCGCGGTTGTGCGCTTCGGCGAAAAAATCCAGGATGGATTCGGCGACGACCGGGCCGACATCAGGAACCTGCATCAAGGCATCCGCATCCGCCGCTTGCAGGGCGTCGAGCTTGCCGAAATGACGCGCCAGATCCCGCGCCGTGCTCTCGCCCACGTTACGCAACCCCAGCGCGAAAATGAAGCGGGCGAGGCTGCTGGCCTTGCTGTTGTCGATGGCGTTCAGCAGATTTTCGGCGGATTTTTCACCCATGCGTTCCAATGTCGCCAATTGGAGCGGCGTCAGGGCGTAGAGGTCGGCGGGGGTTTTGACCAGAGCGGCTTCGACCAGTTGCTCGACCAGCTTGTCGCCCAGACCCTCAATATCCATCGCCCGCCGTCCGGCGAAGTGCAGCAGCGCTCCCTTGACCTGCGCCGGACACACCAGCCCGCCCGCGCAGCGCACTATCGTCCCGCCTTCTTCGCGCACCACGCCTGAACCGCATTCGGGGCAGGTTTGGGGAAGCGCAAAGACCGTCGCGCCTTCCCGCCGCGCCGCCAGCGCCACGCTGACGATTTCGGGAATCACATCCCCGGCGCGGCGCACGATCACCGTATCGCCGACGCGCACATCCTTGCGGCGGATTTCGTCCTCGTTATGCAGCGTGGCGTTGGTGACGGTGACGCCGCCGACGAAGACCGGCGCGAGCCGCGCCACGGGTGTAATCGCGCCGGTGCGCCCGACCTGCACTTCAATGGCTTCCACCGTTGTGCGCGCTTCTTCCGGCGGATATTTGTGCGCCACCGCCCAACGTGGTTCGCGCGAGCGAAAGCCCAGACGCCGCTGGCGTTCCAGGCTGTTCACCTTGTACACCACGCCGTCGATGTCGAACGGCAATTGCGGACGCAACGCGCCCATGCGTTCATGAAAATCCGCCAGCGCCTCTGCGCCTTGCACGACCGCCCGATGCGCGCAGACGGGAAAGCCGAAGGCCGCCAGGGCGTCGAGCAATTCGGCGTGGGTGGATGGCAAATCCCATTCCGGCATCAGGCCAACATCATAAGCGCCAATGCCATAGGCAAAAAACTTGAGCGGCCTGCGTCCGGCGATGGTCGGGTCAAGCTGGCGGATGCTGCCCGCCGCGCCATTTCTGGGATTGACCAGCGGCTTTTCGCCACGCGCCTTGGCTTGTTCGTTGTAGCGCGCCAGATCATCGCGCCGCATATAGGCTTCGCCGCGCACTTCCAGAAGCGGCGGGATTTTGTCAGCATCGCCTTGCAAGCGCAGCGGAATGTCGCGCACCGTTTTGAGATTTTGCGTCACATCCTCGCCCCTCAGGCCATCGCCGCGCGTCGCGCCCTGCGTCAGTACGCCCTGTTCATAGCGCAGACTCACCGCCAATCCATCAAATTTCAGTTCGGCGACATATTCCACGGCGGGCGCGTTTGCGGCGAGTTCCAGTTCCTTGCGCACCCGCGCGTCAAAACTCGCCGCGCCGGAAGCGCCGGTATCCGTCTCGGTCTGGATGGAGAGCATGGGCACGGCATGAACGACCTGCGCGAAGGCGTCCAGCACCCGCCCACCGACCCGCTGCGTTGGCGAATCGGGCGCGCGTAATTCCGGGTGCGCGACTTCCAGCGCCTGAAGCTCGCGGAACAGGGCGTCGTAATCGGCGTCGCTGACCGTCGGCGCGTCGAGTTCGTAATAGGCGCGGTTGTGCCTTTCGACTTCGGCGCGCAATTCGTGCACTCGGTCAAGTTTGAGGTCTGTATCGGACGCGCTCATTTATCGCCCCGAAAAAGGTAGGGCGGTTTCGGAGAAATCACCCTACCTTGGGTTTCGTAGGGGCGACCAGTAGTCGCCCGTGGTTCCGATGGCGCGTAACCCGTAGGTTGTAAGCCGAAGGCGTATTGTGCGGCAAAGCCACATTCCGCTTTGCGGAACCAGCCTTCGGCTGTCCTGCGACCTTCGGTCTTGTCCAACATTGGACGTTCAATTCCGCACAACCGCAATTTATTGACAAATACGCCAATGCACGCGCCCGACCGCCAAGTGTCGGGTAACGCTACGTTCACCCGACCTACAGGCGCCAACACATTCATGCTCAACGGAACAACCTGCGCGCCAACGTGCCGCCGGGGGTCAGGCCGGCTTCTTCCATGCGTTTTTGCGGGCTGACGACATAGTTCTGGCCAATCTGCGCCAGTTGCACTTCGGACAGCGGCTGGCGGCGGTCGTCGATCAACAGGCCGTCCAGCGTGTCGGCAAAGCGTTTGGCGGTATCGATCATCTGCCGATAGACATATTGACCATGCGGCGTGACCGGAACATCCAGCAAAAAAACCAGCGCGTTGCTACGCAGTGCTCTCAGATCATCCGCGACAAAAGCCCGACCTTCGGCGTTTTGCAACAAAAAGAGCGCCGCGCCCGTTTTTTCGTCGCGGCGCGCATAAGCGCCATTTTCCAGTGTCATGCCCGCCGCTTCCGCCAGCGCACGGATTTTGGTGCCGGGAAAAGACGATTCCCGACTGACCAGATTCACGCCAATCTGAATGTCGGATTCATAACAGAACTGTTCCAGTTGTTGCGCCTGATCCAGTGTCGCCTGACGATCCGGCAAGGGTTCCGCCACCACCATGTGCGCCTTCGCCGCCTGACGCACGATGCGGGTAAACAACGCGAATTCGCCTGCGCCCACCGGCCCGCTTTCGCGGTCGGTGAGTTGCAGCCCCAGACGCAAACGCCGATAGGCCGCGCGACATTCCGGCGTCAGCAGCTCCCATTCGCCGTGCGCTTCATTCAGTCCTACCCAACGCAACAGTTTCTGGCTGCGCGGCGGCATATCCTGCAAAAACGCCAGCATTTCCCCGGCCTGGGCCGATTCCACCAGTTCCAGCGTCGCAATGACATCAATGCCGCTCCAGAGCAAATCACGCGGTGGCTCGGCGGGAAAGGCGGAGGATGCGACATCGCTGTCCGCCGCGTCGACGGGCGCGACGTCCTCGATGAGGTCGTCGTCTTCCTCGATGTCTTCGTCTTCCCTATCGTCTTCTTCCGGCGCGGCGGGCGTGGCGAAAAGATACGGCTCCTGACGCTCCGGCGCAATACGCGCCGGATCTTCCGCCGCAGCGGACGCGGCGTGCGCGTTGCGACGGAAAAGGACATCCGCTTCGGCTCCGGTGTTGAACTTCGACGGAAACACACGTTCCGCTATTTTGCGATGCCTGATTTCCTGCCACTTGTTGTACGCCAGCACGCCAATTATCAGTACGCCGCCCAGCGCAAAAACGCCTATCTGCAATTCATTCATCAGGATTCCTCTCTCATCTTCAAGGCCGCCGCCATATCCACTTCCACCACGCGGGAAACGCCGGATTCCTGCATGGTCACGCCCACCAGTTGCCCCGCCATTTCCATGGCGATCTTGTTGTGGCTGATAAACAGAAACTGGGTCTGTCCGGACATTTTTTTCACCATCTGGCAAAAGCGTTCGGTGTTGGAATCATCCAGCGGCGCATCCACTTCGTCCAGCAGGCAAAACGGCGCCGGGTTCAACAAAAACAGGGAGAATACCAAAGCAATCGCCGTCAGGGCTTTTTCGCCGCCGGAAAGCAGATGAATGGTGGAATTTTTTTTGCCCGGCGGCTGCGCGAACACCTGTACGCCCGCGTCAAGAATTTCCTCGCCAGTCATCACCAGCGCCGCCCGTCCGCCGCCGAAAAGTTCTGGAAACAGGCGACCGAAGTGGTCATTGACCGCGTCAAAAGTACTTTGCAGCAAATCGCGCGTTTCCCGATCGATGCGACGAATGGCGGCTTCCAGCGTTTCCATCGCCTCCACGAGATCAGCGGCCTGCGCGTCCAGATAGCCCTTGCGTTCACGCGCGGCTTCCAGTTCCTGCAAGGCGGCAAGATTGACCGCGCCCAGATCGCCGATGGCTTTTTGCAAGTCCGCAATGTCCTGCGCCAGCGCCTGCGGTCGCGCCGGATTGTCCGCCAGCGCGTTGCCCAACGCGGCTTCATCCGCGCCGGCTTCCCGCAATTGCGCCGCCAGTTGCGCCACGTTCATGCTGGCGGCCTGTTCCTTCAATCGCAAGTCGTTGATGCGCTTACGCAAGGGTTCCAGCGATTGCTCAATCCGCAGACGTTCTTCTTCCAGCGCGCGCAGGGCGGCGGCGGCGTCTTCCATACCGTTGCGTTGCGCCGCCAGATCCGTTTCGCGCTGGCTTCTTTTGGTCAGCGCATCCTGCAAGGCTTCGGCAAACAGTTCCGGCGGCGCTTCCGTCTCCTGCGCGCGACAGGCGGTCAAATCCGTCGCGATGCGCTGCAATTCGCGCTCCGCCAAGGCAAGGCCGGCAGCGATTTCCGCCAGTTTGCCCGCGCATTCGCGCTGCGAAAATTCGGCCTCGCGCGCCTCGCGCTCAATGGTCGCCACCTGTTCACGCACCTCGCCCAGGGCGCGTTCCGCCGCCTCCAGCCGAACCCGCGCCGCGCCCTCCGCCATACGCGCGTTTTCCGTCTGCGTTCGTAATGCCGCAATCCGCTCTTCAATCGCGGCGGCGCGTTCCCGCTCGGTTGTCGCTTCCCGCTCCAGATCGTCCATTTGCGTACTGCGCCGCGCCACATCCGCCTGATGCCGCTCAAAAGCCTGCGCGAGTTTCAGGACATCGACCTGCGCGGCATGAACGCGGGCTTGCGCTTCGCCCTGTTCGCGGCGCAAGGCGTCCACCTTGTCTTGTCGGGCGCGCCAGGCCGCGTCCAACGTCGCCTGTTCCGCGCGTCCGGTGGCGGTTGTCTGCCGCAAAACCTCGCCTTCGGCAGTCAGGGTTTCGATTTCCCGCTGCCGATCCAGCAAGCCCAGCGCCGCCGCGTCGGACGCGAACAGGGCAAGCGTCTGCCGCTCCACCATATCGCCCGCAGACGTTACCCAACAGCAGTCCGGCGGCAGATTCTCCCGCGCCGCCAGAGCCGCCGACAGGTTTTCCGCCGTCAGCGCCCGTCCCAGCCACGCCGCCAATACAGGCCGCCAGGCGGCGTCTTCCACCTCCACCTGCATGAACAGGCTGTTTGGGGCGATAACATCGGGCAGTGCGTCCATGCCTTCCGGCAATCGCAGCGTCAGCTTGCCGCCGGGTCGATCTTGCGCCCAGTCCGCAGCCTGTCCGATGATTTCCGTCGTTGCCGGAATCGCCTTGAGACGCTCGCGCAACACCGCTTCCACCGCCGTCTCCCACTCCGGTTTTACCCGCAGACAACGCCACAGAGGCGTCGCTTCGGCAAGACCGTGACGCCGCAACCACTCCGGCAAATTGTCCGCTTGCGTCGCAGTCTTTTGCGTTTCCCGCAAAACCTGAACACGCGCTTCAAGGGCGGCGGCTTCCAGCATCTGCGTGTGCAGACGCGCCGCAAGCGTCTGCCGTCCGGCTTCCAGTTGCGGCAATTGTTCCCGTTCCGCTTGCAGACGCGTGTCCATTGCCTTGACCCCGGCCTCCATGAGCGCCAATTCCGCCTCTTTTGCCGCCCGCGTCGTTTTTTCCGGCGCGACCTGCGCCGCCGCTTCCTGTCGCAGCCGCTCGCGACGTTGCAGCAAACTTTGCAAATTGCGTTCGGCATGTGCGCGGTGCGTCAGTTCCACCTGCAATTCCTGCTCCGCGCGCGCGGCTTCCCCGCGCAGACGATCCACCTCGGCGCGCGCCGCGCCCTGCTCCGCCCTGGCCTGTCGCAGCGCGTTCGCGCCAGTCTCCTGCCGCGCTCCGACGGTCTGCTGGCGCGCATCCGCCAGATCGCGCAAGGACATCCAGCGCGCTTCGTCGCCGAACAGTTTTTCCGCCTGCTCCCGCCAGTGCGCTTCCTCGCCCGCCAGCTGCGCCAGACGCGCCGCCAGTTGCCGCTCGACTTCCTGACGATGACGAATCTCCGCTTCCAGCCGCGTCACCTCGGCGCTGACCGCGTATAACGCGCTCTGCGCCTGATGCACGCCATCGCTCGCCGCGAAATGCGCTTCCCGCGCCGCTTCGAGCTGCGTTTCCGTCCCGCGCAGGGCGGCGGTCGCCGCTTCCAGTTCCGTCTCGGCGCGTGTGGCTTCCTGCGTCAGCTTTTGCGCTCCGGCCTGCGCCTCGTTTTTGCGGATCAGCCACAAAAATTGCTGCTTCTGCGTCAAGGCCGCGTTGAACTCGTGATACTGCCGCGCCACCTCCGCTTGCGCGCCCAGCTTTTCCATCTGCGCCGACAATTCCAGACGAATATCCTCTGCCCGCGCGAGATTTTCCCGCGTATCTTCCAGGCGTCCTTCGGTTTCTTTCCGGCGTTCCTTGTAGCGCGTCACGCCAGCGGCTTCTTCGAGAAAGACGCGCAGATCATCGGGACGCGCCTCGATGATGCGTGAAATCATCCCCTGCCCGATGATGGCGTAAGCCCTTGGTCCCAGACCCGTGCCGAGAAAAAGATCGGTGATGTCCTTGCGGCGCACCTTCAGATTGTTGATGAAGTAATCCGACTGCCCGTTGCGCGTCAGCACCCGTTTGACCGCCAGTTCGGCATACTGGCTCCACTGCCCCAGGGCGCGACCCAGATGATTGTCAAACACCAGTTCAACGGAAGCGCGCGCCACCGGCTTGCGGTCGCTCGTACCGTTGAAAATCACATCCTGCATGGATTCGCCGCGCAACTCCGACGCTCTGGATTCGCCCAGCACCCAACGCACCGCGTCCATGATGTTCGACTTGCCGCAGCCATTCGGCCCCACCACGCCCACCAACTGCCCCGGAAAAGCCACGGTGACCGGATCGACAAAAGACTTGAATCCGGCAAGTTTGAGTTTGGTCAGGCGCATCAGGGATCAGGAATCAGGGATCAGAGGGAGCGAATTGTGGCTTGACGCCATGCGGTTACGCCCGAAGATTGCCCTGGCATCGGGCGTAACGCCACTTCGGGATCATTCTTCTTCGGGCGGGGGCGCGGGTTGCCGGGTGGCAAGGGCGGCTTCCAGCGCGGCGTTGTGTTGCGCCGAAGTCGCCTGTATTTCATCCAGTCGCGCCCGCGCTTTTTCCATTTGCCGCTGGGCGTTTTTGGCTTCTTCCGCCTTCAGTTCGCCCACGGTAGCCGTTGTGGTCAGCACTTCCACGCCACAGGCGGAAAGCAACAGGACGCCGGACAACAACGCCATTCTCCATGATGCAATCTTCATTTTGTCCTCCCCGGGATAATCCGAGTGCGCAGTATACCGCCTTGCCGGAATGATACGGACGCTTTGACGACAAATGCTAGAATCCGACGCTTCATCGACACATGCGCATCATCGAGGTAAATCATGGCCGGACACAGCAAATGGGCCAACATCCAGCACCGCAAGGGCCGGCAGGATGAAAAACGCGGCGCGGCCTTTTCCAGGGTCGCCAGGGAAATCACCGTCGCCGCCAAAACGGGCGGCGGCGATCCCGCCTTCAATCCGCGTCTTCGACTGGCCGTCGACAAGGCCAAGGGACAGAACATGCCCAAGGACAAGATCGACAACGCCATCAAAAAAGGCACTGGCGAACTGGAAGGCGTCGACTACGTGGAAATCCGCTACGAGGGCTACGGCATCGGCGGCGCGGCGGTGATGGTGGACTGCCTCACCGACAACAAAACCCGCACCGTGGCCGACGTGCGCCACGCTTTCAACAAACACGGCGGCAACATGGGGACGGACGGCTGCGTGGCCTTCCAGTTCAAACACTGCGGTCAGTTGATTTTCGCCCCCGGCGTCGATGAATCCGCCCTGATGGACGCCGCCATCGAAGCGGGCGCGGAAGACGTGCTGGCCAACGACGACGGCTCCATCGAAATCCTCGCTTCTCCCGCCGACTTCATCACCGTAAAAGACGCGCTGGAAGCCGCCGGATTCAAGGCGGAATTCGGCGAAGTCACCATGAAACCGGAAAGCGAAATCGAACTCCTCGGCGACGACGCCGAAAAAATGCAAAAACTTCTGGACGCGCTGGAAAACCTGGATGACGTGCAGGAGATTTATACGACAGCGGCAATGTAGGACGGCAACGATAAAACCCGCCAAATCCTGATTTGGTGGTTGCCGACAAGTTTGCCGCGTGGCGCTTTTTCACCCGCATTCCCGCGCAGTGGCGCGGCAGGGCGCCCGTTCCACCTGAAACGCCTCCGCGCCGCAGACGCAGGGCAATCGCACGAACCCAGCTTGCCGCTACGCCTCCATGCCGAACAAGTGTGCGCGATAGAGATCGGAAGTTGCGGCGACGAGTCGTCGCACCTTGATGCCGCCTTTGCGCGGGATGGGATCGAGACGAATGAGATTG